>CAYJBU010000016.1:0-24726 GCA_964368155.1 uncultured Eubacteriales bacterium
GCTAGGTTAATCAATTTAGCACCTCTGTGCATAACAACATATCCCCAGGCGCTTTGTCAACTGTCCAACTCAGTAAAACGGCACTGTTATAATTTTTTCTCTTAATTTTATTATACTCAGTTTGGTCTATGTATGGATGTAATTCCTCTCCATTAAAGTTAATAAAAACTTTTCCATTAGTTTTTCTTGAGATATAACCTTCTGATACATTCCAATGCTCCATTTTTGTTATTGGGCATACGCAAAACAGAAAAACTTCTGGGTTTTGTGCTCTCAATTTAGGCAAAACAAAATTGTCACGGTAAAATTCCTTTACAGCTCTGTACGGTGCTTTTGCAAAAATAAATACAAAAATCAAAGGAATAAAAGAATACCAAGCAAAACCAAACATAGTAAATACTATTACGCTAATTGCAACCGAACCCAAGAAAAAAATCGTAGAAGTTATACTGAGAAAAAACATACCAATAAAACCAAGTAAATAACGTCTTTTATATAACCTCCACATTTTGTCCGTTACAGGATACCATTCCATAAAATTACCCTCCAAAATTTAAAATCAACTTCATATTAAACTTAGTCTATGAATGTCGTTACTATATAATTATAGTACATTTGTTTAGGCTCAGTCAATATGTATAATTACAAAAAAGAAAAATAATTATTGTTGTATTTGTATATCAATCACTGAATTTATGGCTAATTTTCTCTAAAAGTCAAACAAAAGCATGAAGAATTATATGGAAGTGATTGTTAATTGAAAATTGTCGGATTTCTGCTTTTCAATTTGCAAAAAGCCATATTTCAATGAATTAAATTTTCGTCTTAATAAAAAAACAACAAAATGTTCATCTCTAACTAACAATTTTGTAAGTTTCATTTACTATTGTTCACTTTTGATATAAAATTAGATTAATTATTTTCTAATGCTAGAATTAATTTTACTTTACAAAAAGGGGATATTTTGAATGAAATACAAGAAATTGGCAATACCTTTAATTGCTTTGATAGTATCTGTTTTTCTCGGATGCTTCAATGCATCTGCGGCTACTATTGGCGAGATTTTTGAGACTGAGATATCTATTGGCGGAAAAGATGTTTCATGTACATTTAAAGTCACATCAGAGAACACTGTGCAAATTGGAGACGGAGTTAATCCAGCTATTGATACTTCGATTTCGGGAGATGTGATAATTCCCGATAAAGTGCAGTATGACAATACTGATTTTTTTATCACATCAATAGGAGATGTCGCATTTACCGAAACTGCAATTACTTCAACAGGGCTTGCCTCAAATGCAACTGTAACCCATGTTGGTAGCAGTGCTTATGCGAAAGCACTCGGTCTAAAAGACACTGGTTTAGGCTCTAACACCACTGTAATGACTTTAGGAAACGCAGTGTTTTTCGGTTGTACTAACCTTGAAAAAACTGGATTTGACACAAATAAGTCAATTAGTGTAATACCAAACTCCGCTTTTGCGACTTGTACATCATTAACAGAAACAGGACTTTCAACAAATTCCACTGTTATTGATATACTAAATTCTGCATTTTTATCTTGCACATCGCTTGAAAGTACAGGAATTGGTAGTCATTCAAGCATTATGACTATAGGAAAATCAGCTTTTTCCGAAACTGCAATAACAGGCACAGGACTTGGCGAAAACAACTCTGTCAGCTCAATTGGCGACAGAGCATTTGAAATGTGCGAAAATTTGACAGACACAGGTCTTTCGACAAACACTTCCGTCACTGTGATAGGAAAATTCGCTTTTTGGTATAACATAAATCTTAAAGACACAGGGTTACACATAAATTCTCCTGTGGTTCAGCTTGGTGCAGGTGCTTTTTACGGCTGTAGCTCACTAAGTGAGTATGTCGAATTGCCAAAAACTTTGACAAGCCCTGTTTTTTTTGAAAGCTATGCGCCTACATCATCTCAGTACGATGTGTTTGCAGAAAGTTCGGTAAAACATATACTTTATACAAACGAAGATTTAGACACAATCGACACAGTTAGTGACGAGTGGAGAAACACATTTTGGCAACAAGATGTTATGTTTGAAAGAGCAAACGCTTATTATCTTTCAGACTCAAAAAATGCAGATATTTTTGAAAACTCAGGAAATTTCAGCACTTTTTACACAGTAGAGGTGACTGGCGGTGTCGCTACTTTAAACGACATTAAAACAGCAGAAGAAAGAAAAGGCACTGGTTTTGATGGAAAATTCATAGTCGGTGACTTGGTTCAAATCAGCGCTACAATTCCACAAGGAATGATGTTTAAACTTTGGGAGAGTAGTGATGTTACAATATCACAAACCAACTCTTCTCTTTCAACATTTACAATGCCACAAAAAAATGTCAGTCTAACGGCTACTTTTCAAGAAATTCCAAACACTCCTACATACGAAATCACTGTAACGCAAAGCGAGGGTATCACAATCACACCAAGCACGATAACTGTTTTACAGGGAGCTACCCAATCATTCACTATTGCTGCACATAAAGGTTATACTGTTGATAAAATAATGGTTAACTCGGCCGAAGTAAACGGTTTGACAGCAAATTCTGACAACACATACACCTATACTTTTTCGGACATAAGTGCAAATCAAAGCATAAGTGCAGTTGCTAAAGTGATAGATGACTCCACGGAAGAGGGGTCTCCATCAACTGGCGACACTAGTTTTGTTCTTTGGTATGGGCTGATTGCTTTTGCATCGGCTGTGTTAGTCTTTGAGTTGTTCAGAAGAAAGAAAATTTCTTCAAACAACAAAAATCACAAAGCTTAAACGCGGAAAGGATTGGTTATGAATATGATTAAAAAAATAACGAGCTTTGTGCTTGCGTTTGCATTACTATTCACATCGCTTACTCAAACTCATGTAATTGCAAATCAGATTGAAAATGCATTTTTAGAACAAGATTCCTCAGATTTTACGAAAGAAAGCTCTTCTATGGTGTTTTTAAGCGACCCTGTAGGAGCTGACGGAAAACTAGAGGACAATCATTTAGTAACATTCATGGACGGAAAAAACGTCCTAACAGCTACTTCTGTGCCAGATTCTGCACCTGTGACAGGTTTACCCTCAGCAGGAAAAGTGGGAAAAGCGCTAGTAGGATGGTACACAGACGAGAATTATACACAAGAATTTTTTGCCGCAAATCCAGTGACAAAAGATTTGACAGTGTATGCAAAATATGAAGATATAGACACTATAGAAGATACAGAAAGTTTCACACCGAGTTTTTTCTCTGTGGAAGATATGGAAAAAGACTATACTTTTAAAATAAGCATTCCAAGTTCTGAAACCTTAGAGAATTTACAAAAAAATGTAGCGCTTTCAGCCGATATTGCAGGCAACAATGTTAAACTGAAATTTAATCTGCTTAGAACTGAAAACGGAAAAAGTATTTATGAGGTATCTGCAGAAAGCGGATTTAAACTTGGCGGTTCATACAAAATAGTTTTATCTAATGAAAGCTATACTTTTATTGGGGAAGATGATGAAGGTAAGGAGTACGAGCACGAGACGACTGTAAGACAATTAAACTTGGTAATCAAACAAGGTGCCGAGCAAGACAAACTCACTTACAATGAAAATATGGCGTTTATTAAACATGACGAAATAACAGTTTTCACTGTAAACGAAGACAATGAACTTACAATTGACACTTTTGATGCTCCTATGCTTTTAGTAGACGAAAATGGAAATCAAAGCACTCCTGAAAAGAAAACAGGCTCATTTACATATGCTCAGGCGAATAACTTAATTGTAAATCAAATCATTGCAATTTATGCCGACTCAGACCCAAGACTTGACATGAACGCAGATGTTTCCTTTGTAAAAGTTGTAAGTATTAATGGAACAATGGTGAATTTTGAAACCTTGGACGCAGCCGACGCAGGCAGAATTTTCAAATTGCCGTCTAACTTGTTGATTTTTGCACAAGAAGTAGATTTCCCTTCCACAGGCACATTTGAAATTGATATGAAAGTTGACGAAAACGACATATCAACACTTAATGCACAGTTCCAACTAGACACAGAACTTTACGAGATAATAAAAGATTCAATTCCCGACCAAGAAACAAAAAATTCATTTATAATGCCAACGAAAGTATCGGTAAATGACATTGTAACATTTGTAAATTCAAGACAAGTTGCTGTAGGTGAAGAAGACACTGTAAAATCTTTGATGGGTGTTGTTACACAAGTTACTTTACTAGATGAAGAAAAGGGCACTTATACAGTTAAATTTGATATAAAAGAAAATGTCGAGGAATTAAACGAAAGCCTTAATTCCTATACTACAAAGGAAATTCCATACTCTGTGATGGAACCAAATTTGGACGAAGAAGCAATTATTGCAGACGTAAAAAAACAAGTTACCGAAAGTGGTTTTATTGACCAAGCAGCACAAAATATGGCGAGCGAAGCATTTATTTCCGAGGATTTCTTTAACCAATTAGGGCTTGATTATAGCGAACTTTATGACGAAAACGGAAATCAAAGAACCACAGACGAAATTCTTATGATGGCTGGTTATGCACCTACACCTTTAATACTCCCTCCTGTAATTAAATTTAGTTTGGGCGAAAGCGACGCAGCCTTTAAAGATGGACTCAAAATAGATTTATCTATAGAACTTTCAATAACAGTTGAACCTGGACTACAAGATTATACAAGAAAAACACTTCAAATAGACTTGCTAACCACCTTTACACAAGAGTTAGCTTTTGGATTTGACGCTAGTGGGTATGTTTTGGGAATTCTCGTATCAATAATTCCTTTTTCAATACTTCCTCCGTTTATACTTGTTCCTACTAATGTAAGCATGACAGTAGTTTTTGAAGTTAAAACATATACAAATGCAACATTCACAGCAACAATGTATTCTTTAAGAGAGAGTGCAGGACTTGGCATAAAAAAACTTAAAAAAGTTACAAGTCCGGTTTTTGGGAGTATGCAACAACATGCTATGAAGTTGAGCAGAGCTTTGGGTTATTATGATATGTATCTTCTTGCAAAAGACGTGGGCAAACCAAACGCTGAAGAGTTGTTAAAAAATGCACAACAACTTTATGCTGAAGTGCAAAAGGAATATCCGTTTGACCCCAACGACCCTAATGATTTAGATTTTAATACTGTAAGTTTTGATACAATTGTAGCGGCAGATATCAACATTACGCAATCGACCGATATATTAAAATCTATCAACGAAGAGCCCGACCCAGATGTTGCAAAGGCTAAAACTAACGAGCTTATAGAGAGTTATAACGAGCTTGTTGCAGGCACTGAAAGTGAATGGATGGAGCTTGTAAAAAAAGGTTTATTTGGCCCTGCAGGGCTTAAATATCAATTTTATGTTATAGAGCTAGTATTCCAAGCATCGTTTGTTATTTCAGCCGACTTGCTAATTTCGCTTAAATCCGAAATTACATATCAATACGGAAAAAGATTTGTTTTCTGGATGGAAATGCACTATGGGCATTTTGATAGTGGAAGCAGTGAAATGGATTTGTTAGACGAACGCTTCGCCTACAGTTTCAGCATAATGGGATATATTGGACTGAGAATTGGAATTGAGCTTTCGTTTAGGGTAGGCTTTATTTCAACAGCCCTTGCAAACATCGGAATTTTAGGTGAAATAGGCTTGTATGTTAAAATGTACGGTTATTTCGTCTATTCCTACGCCAGCCGTAGAGGAATAGGACAGACCCAAGCACAGATTAATGAATCTGCCATGGGGGCTTTGTTTGTCGACATGGGGTGGTATGCTGAAATTGATTTCCAAGCCTTAATTTTAGAGGGACTTGAAATCGAGGGGTATGGTAAGTATCAAGCGAGATTGTTCGACTATGAAGACTCGTTGATGACCGTTGGAGAGCAATATAATGTCTATGCGTTTAACTACAATCTTGACGAGGGTACATTAGTTGATTTAGTAGACGAAGTTGGTAACGATGGGGATATTTCCCTTGATATGCCTGAAATTCTGCAAACAATGAAAGTGCTAGATTTAAAATCGGGTGAGTTATTTAATGATGTTTACAGCGCAGATAACTTTAACTTCATTTCTTCAAGCGAATATTTTGAAGTTGCACCTGATGGAAGAATAACCATTACAATGCCAAACGATAGAGTTCGCTATATGGAGGCAGAAATACAAATAGTTTGGAAAGGTCAACCTCTAACATTCAGCAAATACCCAATAATGATGACAGTTCCTGTGGTATGGCACAATCTTTCTACAGAAGAACTTCAAGTACCAAGAACCGTTAATGTTAATGTTATAGACGACTTAGGAAACAATACTTCTGTTTGGTCAGACATGGTTTATGCCAGCGAGATGTTCTATCTTCCAAGTGAAGAGGAAATTCTTGACCTTATAAGCTATGACGCCTATAATATCACAAACACTCTCACAAGTGAGATGATTAATCTAAAATATGAAGATGTGATAGGATATACCAAAGACGATAACAATATTCCTATTGACGAAACCAAAGGACAAATTATTTTAAACGACACGGATTATTTCTTTGAAATTGATATTAGAGATTTCAGCATTGTTATTGACGGCATAGAGGGCAGTGCAGAAACTTCTAAAACTTTGACAGCGAAATTCTCTGAAACTTTTGATTTAAGTGCACTAGAGAGCACAGGATTAAACGGTCCTGATGAGTACTCTGCATTTAATGGAATTAATACCATAAGACAGGAAAATCAAGATGCAGATAGAGAACACACAGTTCAGGACGACAGAGATTTCTCAAAAGCTATTGATATATCGTTTGCAAAAGAAATTTTGGACGGCGAAACAAGTTACAGCGCAGTATATGCAAACACAGGCGCACAAGTAACATATCAATTTGCTGGGCTTAATAAAGAGTCAATCACAAAAACATATGAAGTTGGAAGCGTTCCAAACTTCTATAGTGATATAGGTCTTGACCCATCGTCACTTACAGTTACCGACAGCGAGGGTGTGGTGCATTTCTATCAAGGTGTGTCACCGAATGTAAGCGTAGTTCACAGCGACACGGTTTATACAGTGAGCTATTCTGCTAATACACCTGAGGCGACAACATACAATGTTGATTACTATGTTGATGATAATACTACAGCTTATAAAACTGTGAAGTTCATTGAGAATACAGAAATATTCCCAATACCTAACCCAGAGAAAACCGGATTTACTTTTGTTGGTTGGTGCACAGACGAGGCGTTAACTCAAGACTTTACAGGCTTTGACCCGATTACACCGCACAAAATGATAGCTGATTTAAGTCTTTATGCTAAATTTGAAAAAGCAGAGTATACTGTTAAATTTGAGTCAGAATTAACAGGTGTTGCAAATCCGGAAAATATGACAGTGGCTTATGGTGATGCTTACAGCACTGCTACAAATGCAGACAACACAGCAAACGGCTTGCCTTCTCTTACAAATGCAACAAAATATTTTGAGGGTTGGTACACCGAAAGTGTCGGAGGCGTTAAAGTAGAAGATACTACTACTCATAACACCGAAGGCGAGGTTACTCTATATGGCAGATGGAGCGATAAGATTACATTTAAAGTGACTTCTTTAGGTAATCCAGCAGGTGCTGCTTTAGGAACAACTACAGACGGCGATGCAAAAGCGGCGTTTACTTACCACCCGAACCCAACAGACCCACCAAGAGCAATATTTGTGTTTAAAGCTGTTGAAAATTCAGTTGAACGAGACCTAACAGCAGAAGAACTTGCAATGATTTCAACAGAATATCAATGGCAACGTGACCAAGGAGAGCCAGGAAACAGCGAGTGGTTTAAAGAAGCTCCGACAGATGCAGGCGTATACTACGCAAAAACAGTATACGACAGCGGTTACGACGCAGACAACTCGATAAACTCTAAGTATAACGATTTAAGCCGTGACTTTGGTGCTGGCATACTTACAATTCATAGAGCTACATTGGATATCAGCAAAATTGAAAACCTAACCACTGTATTTACTCCTTTGATATTCGGTGCAAATATCCATATTGTAGAGCCTGCAAGCGTTACAATTGACGGCACTGTTTGGCCGGGAGTTGAGTTTGGATATCAAATTGGCCGTGTTTATGGTGGCAATATACCACTTACGTTTACAGGTGTAACGCAATTCCCTTATGAAGGATCGAACAATACACAATATCATATGAAAGCACAAATAAAACTAAGCAGAAACTATAATGCAGGAGGCACTGCAGTGCAGTTTACTCCTGATAATGCTCCTATTCGTACAGATTACACCCCTGACTATTGGGATATTTATGCTCATATAAGTGGTTTCCATCCATTATCAGGAACATTTAGTGAAAATAATATATCGGTAGGAACTCTTGCAGGCGATGAAATTCAAACACAAAACAATGGTATGTTTATGCATGTTTCAACTGCAGCAAACGCATTACCTCCTGTTAGCGACTTAAGAGATAGTGTTTCAGGAGTGGATACAACTGCAGGTTATGCCAATAACGACTTTGATGTAAATGGTAAATTTATAGAATCGTCATTTGTTATATCCCCTTGGGAAATAAAAAGTTTTAGTGTTGGTGTATTAAATGATGGAGGTATGGATTCTGACAATTTCACAGGTAGATTTAAACTTGTGGTTGACTATAACGACCCTCTAAATTACAATGACACTTACCCTAATATTAGTATTAAAGATGAGAATATAGCAGAAATTCCGCTTCGTACTAACGACCCTGTGCTTCGTGTTGACGATGATGATGACGGAGCTTTCCCTCGATATCACAGCATGGAGTATAATTCGCTTATTAAATTAAAACGTACGGTAGAAACATATCATTTATTTACAGTTACAGATACAGATAGCACATATAAAGCTGTTTTCGACACATATAAAGACCAATACGGTGTGTATAATCCGCTTGCTCAGCCAAGTTCACCCACGGTAAAAATTACAGCTACTGTAGACGGGTATGCAAGATTTATGGAAACAAGCAAAGTAGCGTTGCCATCAAGTCAAGAAGCAAATAAACTTTCAGAAGATACTCTACAGTTTACAGCGGACAAAAATGCAATTTTGGAACAGCTTGAAAAAGACGGATTGGATAGGGTTGATATTAAAATAACACTAACATTCCCTGTAGATTCTACAAACAACCTAAATCATCAATCAACAGAGTACAGCCAAACTTTAAGTTTGATAAGATATTAGTTTTAGCTCATAACTAAATCTGTCACAATTAATACGGAAACAATCGCAGGCAAAACGCTTGCGATTGTTTCTTTAATTTGGTAAAATATTATTATAGAAGGTGGTGTTTATTATAAAAAAGATTTATTGCTTAAATACTATATCTAAAGCTATAACAATGATATGTCTAATATTGTTCTCCTTTACTTCGTGTATAGACGAAAAAAATCCGTCTTCTAAGACAATCTCTCTTAAAGACGGTGAAATAAAAATCGCTCTTATTGACACAGGAGTTGATACAAATGTGGTAACTAGTGATGATATTACACAGGGTTACAACTACATTTTAAATTCTGCTGATACAACAGATACTATCGGTCACGGAACTAGTGTTGCAGGAATTTTACTTGGCTCAGAAGTTACCGACAATCAGCCTTTAATAGATGATATATCCGTTGTCCCTTTGGTTGTGCAAGCTGAAATAGACGGAGAAATAGTAACAGCAAATCAAGAAATATTAGCAAAAAGCATTTACGATGCAATCGACATTTATGCCTGCGATGTGATTAACATGAGCTTAGGCATCGAACAACACAGCAACGAACTTGAAGACGCTGTAAAATACGCCTACGATAAAGGTTCTGTCATTGTTTCATCTGTTGGGAATTCAGGAATTTTATTTCCCGATGCACTATACTACCCCGCTGCATTTGATGAGGTTATAGGCGTTGGGTCGGTAAATTTAAACAACGAAGTCTCTTCATTCTCTCAGATAAACGAGACAGTAACACTCATGGGTTACGGAGAGGGTTACTACATTGCTTTACCCGATGGAGCAAAAACTCTCGCACATGGAACATCTTTTGCAGTGCCTTTCGTCACTTCTGCCGCTGCTAGTAATTTAAAGAATAATCCTGATTTATCCCCCGAGGAAATACTAGAAATACTCATAGAAACTGCGACAGACATAGAAGACGATGGATATGACATAAAAAGTGGTTACGGAATTTGTACTCAGCCGGTCGAATAAACTCGACCGGTTGTTATTTTACTCTAAACTTGGACTTTAATTCTCAAGCCTAACTGATATAATCCGAACCCGTTTTAAAAGCAATTTGTTATTAAACAAGGCAGACGACGACGTTAAACTCGCGTTTTACTAGGAGGATAAAGCAGTTTAATGGCAAAATAGACTCTTGTGGGGCGGGTTCAGATTATATCGGTTAGGCTACCCTCACTACATGTTTACTTCTAAAACATAACCTTTATTTCTAATATTGGTGATGTGAATAAAATCGTATGGCTCCAGTTTTTTTCTCAGTCTTGAAAGCGAAGTCCAAAGAATACTATCCGTGTTTGAAGTGTCGTTGTATTGCCAACATTTTTTACATAGTTCTTCAGACGAAAGAGGCGAGTTTATATTTGCCGCTAGAACGGTTAGGAGTGTGAATTCTTTTGGCGACAAAATTAAGTCAACACCTTGCACGGTTGCAATCATTATGGAACGATTAATGCAAAGTGATCCAATTTTAATTTCATCGCTGTTTTTTCGTCTAAGCAGACTTTTAACCACTGCTACAAATTCATCAAAATCGTAAGGCTTTGTAAGGTAATAGTCTCCCCCACCGTTTAAACCGATAAGCTTATCTTCTGTTTGGGTTTTCCCTGTAAGAAAGAGGATGAAAATATCGTTTTTTTGTTTGACTTCCTTGCAAAAATCAAAGCCGTTTCCATCAGGTAACATCACATCAAGTATTATTAAATCCACATTATACTTATCCAAACATACCCTCGCTTGCGCTAAGTTAGTCGAGGTAAGTACATTTAAACCACTTCTTGTAAGTTTTCTTTTGTTGAGTTCTAAAATATCTGCGTTATCCTCAACGATTAGAACTGTTGATTTATAATTATCCATTTAATTTGCACAACTCCTTTTCGCTTTTAATTGGCAAAGAAAATTCAATTTGAGTGCCTATTCCCTTTTTCGACTGAATTTCAATCTTGCCTTTATGCGACATAATTATTTGATGTGATATGTAAAGGCCTATTCCACCACTATATTTATATATACTGTTTTGATTATACTCATTTTTCAGTGTTTCAAGCATTTCAGCCTCAATTCCGTCTCCGTTATCAGACACAGACACATATTGAAAGTCTTTATCATGCCAAAGTTTTAATGTGATTGTTGAAGATGGGGCGTGTTTACATGCATTAGACAGCAAATTAAGCAAAACTTGTCTCAGTCTTCTTTCATCTGCAAAAATATCTATTTCACTGTAATCAATATCTAATACCAATGTGTTATTGTTTTTATCAATTTGTGTTTTGTATTGACGCAAAACCGATTTAATCAAATTGTTCATGTTCATTTTTGAGATGTTCAATCCTAGTCTTCCCGTTTCAAGCGCAGTTGTGTCCACAAGGTCAAACACAGTTTCGTTTAGGTTTTTAACTGTTTGGACTATCATTGTTTGATTGTCGTTAATATAGTCAAAATTTGTGTGCTCAAAATCAAAATCATCACGAACAATATCAAGAGTATCTACGGATAATCCCATTATTACAGACAGCGGAGTTTTAATCTCGTGAGCAACAACACCTAAAAAATGAGATTTTAGCTCTAAAAAGTGCTCTAGTTCCTTAGCTTTTATCTCATCTTGCTTTGCCGTAATCTTAATTTTTTCCATGTGTAGCATACTTAAATGAAATATAACTATCGCCTCAAAAAAAGAGAAAATCAGAACAGCTGTTTCAGTTAGAGTACTCATAATTAGATGAATATTATTATAATACAATGCGTCGTTTACAGAACAAATAAATAAAACAGAAAGTCCGATAAAAAAGATTTTATCTGTAAAACTATGTTCAATTTTTCTTCTGTTTTTAATGTTATAAATCAACACAACAATGCAAATATACAAGATAAGGGCGATATATGTAAGAGTTACTACAGGTACTGTATAAGACATCACATATGTGTCCATAAACAGATAAGATATAGATAATAGATAAAGAGGATATGTTATAAAATTCAGTGGCTTTAAGAATTTAATCTTCTTTAAATGAATTAATACGATTTTTAATAATAGAGCTATGGTAAGTGCCAAACTTATATACTCCAGCCTAAATGCAACATACCACGAAAGATTTGGTATCATTGTATATAGAAATTTTGACCCTGTAAGTCCCAATCTAAGCGCCCACAAAAAACAAAGCAGAGAAAAACATATGTTAATTCGGTAATTTTTGGTTATGAACATCATAGAAAACAGCAGTAAAAATATACAAAAAAGCAAAGCAGCCGTGAACGACTCAATAATCAAATTAAATGTAAAATACCAATTTAACAGGTTTTGATTTGAAATGTAAACAGTGCTGTAATTACTTCCCTCTTTGTGAACAAAGTTACCTCCGTGTATTATGAGTTCAGTATTTCCTTGTGAGTCAGAAATTGCAGGGAACATAATTTTTCCATAAGACGGTACGAAATCCTCTTTATTCTCAGCAGGAACACCAATACTCCCAGCATAGTTATTATTTATGTATGCTGCACGGGCATAATCTCCTGAAACCGAAACAGCGTTACCAAAGCCTTCGGGCATGATAATTGAAAGTTTCGCTGTTCTTGCAGTGTTATGGTCAATAGGCATACCTAATTTCGCCTCGTCTTCTCTGCTATTAAACTCTGAAGGTGTCAACAATTCACCTTCTATATGCAAAACTTCTCCACTCAACATTACAACTGTGTCAGAAAAATCGTACTCGGTCAAATCCCAAACTCCATCTGATGAATGATGAACTGTAAAATTAACTGATTCATTTTTAAAGAAATATTCCAAATAGAAAAGCGTGAATGCTAATACAATGACAATGGAAATCAGCATGTAAATACTTTTTGTTTTCAATTTAAAACCACCCCTTTCTAGGAATATCTAATATAAATGAAAATATGACTCGCAATAATGGATACAACACAAGCTTTCTTTTTATACAATTTTTTTAAATCAATTTACATTTGCAGAATAAATTAAGAATTTTAATCCGAACACACCTCAAATTTTGAAGATAATGTTCGGATTACATCGGTTAGTTTTAATTAGCCACCAAATATATGGGTTCGTATTTTTTCCTAGTTGCTAGGTTTAGCTAACAAAATTAACAACACCGAAATGTCGGCTGGGCTGACACCTGAAATTCTTGAAGCTTGTCCGATATTTGACGGCTTGATTTTATTAAGTTTTTCAATTGCTTCTAGTCTTAATCCTTTGATTAAAGAATAATCGAAATTCTTGTCTAGCTTTTTCCCCTCAAGTCTTTGAAATTCTGCAATTTCGGCAACTTGCTTCTTAATATACCCATCATATTTAATTTGTATTTCCACTGCCTCAAAAACTGATTTGTGATAATTCGGACGGTTTACATCTAAATTAGCAATGTCTTCGTAGCGAATTTGTGGTCTCTTCAACAACTCATATAATCTAATTCCACTTACAATAGGCGATGTTTCACGTGAAACAAGTATTTCATTCAGCTCATCTGATGGAGGAAAAACAACCTTCTTGGTTCTGTTTAACTCCTCTTTTTTATACTGTTCTTTTAACTTGAATTTTTCCCAACGCTCTTCATCAATCAAACCCAAATCATAACCGATTGGTGTCAGTCTTTCATCTGCGTTGTCTTGCCTTAATACCAATCTATATTCAGACCTTGATGTCATCATTCTGTATGGGTCACTACAACCCTTTGTCACCAAGTCATCAATCAAAGTTCCGATATATGCTTTGTCACGAGTTAAAATAAAAGGTGTTTTCCCTTGAACTTTTCTCGCTGCATTAATCCCAGCAATTAGTCCTTGGGCAGCTGCCTCCTCATAACCGGAAGAACCATTGAATTGTCCAGCACCATATAGACCAGAAAACTCTTTAAATTCTAGAGTTGCATCCATTTGAGTGGGGTCGACACAGTCATATTCAATTGCATATGCAGGTCTCATGATATGCACATCTTCAAGACCTTTAATTGTTTTATAAAATTCAATTTGAACTTCTTCGGGCAAAGAAGAGCTCATTCCCTGTAAATACATCTCTTGAGTGTCAATTCCACAAGGTTCGATAAAAAGCTGATGCCTGGGTTTTTCAGCAAATCTAACTATTTTATCTTCAAGGCTTGGGCAATAACGTGGTCCAACACCCTCAATCATTCCTCCATATAGAGGCGAGAGATGTATATTTTTAAGTATTACTTCTTTAGTTTTATCGTTAGTCCAACTTACATGACAAGAAACAGAATTTTGTAATTCTTTCTCTGTGCTGTAGGAAAAAGGAACGACTGGTTCGTCTCCATCTTGCACTTCCAAATCAGTAAAGTCAATTGAATCTTTTTTTACTCGTGCAGGAGTTCCTGTCTTAAATCTTCTTAAAGTCAAACCTATTTTTTTCAAATCTTCTGACAAATACATAGCTGGAAAAAGTCCATCAGGCCCACTGTTATAAGCAAGTTCGCCTATATATATTTTGCCCGAAAGAAAAGTTCCCGTAGCCAAAATAACCGTTTTACACCTGTGATTTGCACCTGTTCGGGTTATGAGTTGCCAAAAATCACCCTCTTTTTTTAGAGAGCACACTTCTGCCTGAATTAAATCTAAATTCACTTGATTTTCAAGTTTTGCTTTCATAACTCTTGCATAATGATTTCTGTCAATTTGTGCACGCAGTGAGTGAACAGCAGGACCTTTTCCCATATTCAACATTCTGCTTTGCAAAAAACATTCGTCAGTAGTCTTCCCCATCTCACCGCCCAAAGCATCAACTTCTCTTACTAAATGACCTTTAGCAGTTCCGCCTATACTCGGGTTGCAAGGGCAATTTCCAACCGCATCTAAATTTATCGTAAAAACAGCCGTCAAAGCACCTAAGCGAGCAGAAGCTAATCCTGCTTCAATCCCCGCATGTCCGGCACCTATAACGGCTACATCATAATCTTTCGCTTTATACATAGTCAATTCCTTTATTATAAATTAATGAAAAATAAAACGCAAATGGAACATAAAATATTCAGATTAGTCCCTAATTTCATAGGAACTAATCAATATGATTATTAAATCTAAATTTCACTTCCACCCTTGTCCGCAATGTTGTTGAGTGTTTTTCTAACTTTATTTGTATAAAATGCAAAGCAAATGAATGAAATAGCCATCAAAAACTTGCTAAGCATATAAGGAATACTTACTGTAAAAACACCTGCAGCCATAAAAATTAATGCAAAAGTATAGAGCATAAATGGAACAAAAGTAGAAATTCTTCCCATTATAACACCTGTTTTGAGCGTCATTTCAATAGCTTTTACAGTTCTTAATAATTTCTTATAGTAAGTAAGGCAAAGTATAATAAAAACTACTAATATTGCTACGGTAACTCCGATACCAACAAAATATGTAAATGAATTTTCATAATTTCCAATTCCAATATATTCTATAACACTTAAAACTAAAAGAAAAATCACATAACCCAAAGCAGCAGTCAAAGCTATGCACTCAAGAATTTTCATGGGTCTAAAAAGGGAAATTCCATCTACAGGTGCATTTTGCTGAATTTTTGACCAATTTGAAACATAAAAAATCCAAAAACTAATCAAAGTAAAAATTGATATGGCACCCAAAATTACCTCAAGATAATAAAATAAAGGATGAATATCATTAAATATGTTTTCAAACTCCACAATAAAATTTTTAGGAAAATTAAACAATTCTCTAGAATCGAATTTATCAATTACTACCCAAGCCAACGTTAAAAGTGATAAAGTTAAAGCAGTATTTCCAAAAAAGAATAACAATGAAGAATTAATACCTCTAAGCCTATTAACAGTTTTATTCATACAAATCTAACCCCCAAAAAAATTATCAATGATATACAGCAACTATATTATATTTCTCATCAAGAATAACAATATCAGCTTTTTTGCCTATTTTAATACTGCCAATGTTTTTTTCTTCCTTAATAACTTTTGCAGGATTAATAGTCAAAGCCTTAAGAGCTTGTCCAATTGGAATTCCCCAGTCCAATAGATTTAAAAATGAGCTATATAAAGTTGCAGATGAACCAGCTAGAGTGCCGTCACTTAGTCTTGCAGCTCCATTTATCATAACAACTTCTTGTCCACCTAAATCTCCAACACTGCCATCTTCCAAACCGCAAAGACGCATGCTGTCGCTGATAACCACAATATTATCAGGTTTTAGCTTGAACAAAGTCTTAATAATACTTTTATCTAAGTGAATTCCGTCACAAATAATTTCAGCAGTGGCATTTTCACTTTCTAAAAACGCATGAATTAACGATGTATCTCTGTGATGAAGTGGTGGCATTGCATTAAAAAGGTGAGTGACATGAGAAGCACCCAAAGAAAATGCTTTTTCACACTGACTATAATTTGCAACCGTATGCCCAAGTGAAACTGTGCAAAATTTGCTTGAATCTTTGACAAATTCTTCAGAATTATCAAGTTCAGGTGCAATTGTAACCAATTTTATTTGACAAATTTCGCTAAATTCACGAAATAATTTAACATCAGGATTTAGCAAAAAATTTCTGTTTTGTGCGCCTGCTTTTCCATGTGACAAAAATGGACCTTCTAAATTAACACCAATTATTTGTGCTCCATCAGTTTGCTTTTTCTTAGCTTCATTTATATTTTCAAGAGCAGCCTTAATTCCATCGACCTCAATTGTCATTGTTGTAGGACAAAAAGAAGTAACCCCTTGTGACAATAAAAATTTTGACATTTCTAAAATCTCATCAGAACTTGCATCACAATAATCGTGTGAAATACATCCGTGCGTATGAACGTCAATAAAACCAGGAACGATATAAAAATTTTCGCAGTCTACAACCATTTCATTTTCATTATAACTAATCTTATCACTAACTTGTTTAATAATTCCATCTTCAATTTCTAAGTCTTTTCTTGATAAATTAAAATTCTCATCTGGAACTAAAGCATTAATAAAAATCATACAATCCCCCATTTTACAATAGTAAATATCCTAAAATAATCATTGAAATTACTCCTGTTATCCCCAAAACAGAACTGATTAATATAGTTGACACATTGATTGAAAGTGAAACCCCTGTCAATGGAAACGATAAATTAATAAAAATTAACGCTAAAACACCCATTAATGCACTTAAACAAATATTTTTCAAATTATACCTCATTCTTCCACATTATAAAAAGGTTAGCAAACTAATGCAAATCTTCAAACACAGGATATATTAATGAAATTATACTCTCATCACGCACAAAAAATGAATGACGAGAGTATTATTAAACATCACAGCAATGCTTGTATTTAATACATTTCTCATTAAAATATATGATATAATATGCGATATTTATTCTATTTAATTATTAATTTTCTTCATCAATAGGCGCATCGTCTACTATTTCTTCATTTTCGATTAAATCATCACTGTCAATTTCGCTTCCATCGTCTTCTACAGTATCTGTAATCTCATCCTCTTCATGCGGAGCACGAGCTAAAGTAACAACTCTACTTCCCTCTGTCACTCTCATAACTTTAACACCTTTTGAAGGTCTTGCGCAAATTCTTATAGACTTAGCTTCAATTCTGATAATAATTCCATCTTCAGAAATCAATATAATATCGTCGTCCATGCTAACAGTTTTGATAGCTGCAACCATACCATATTTATTAACATGATAGTTTATCAGTCCTGTTCCGCCTCTGTTTTGTTTTCTGTAATCGTCAGGATTTGAAAGTCGCCCAAAACCTGTTTCCGAAACAGTTAATAAATATGAATTTTCGCGAACTACAGACATACCGACAATTTCATCGTCCTCTTTTTTGAGCTTAATCGCCCTAACGCCCCTTGCAGTTCTGCTTAACTCTCTGACATTAGTTTCGCTAAATCTAATTGCCATACCAAGTTTTGTTGCAACAATTATATCTTCACTGCCAGATGTAATTCTAACCCAAGAAAGTAAATCGCCCTCGTCAAGGTCAATCGCAATCAATCCACCTTTTCTTGTGCTATTATAAGCAGAAAGTTTTGTCCTTTTAATAATACCTTTTTTAGTTACCATTACAAGGAAATTTTCTTCATCAAATTCGCTTACTCTAATCATTGAAGTAATTTTTTCATCAGGAGTGAGAGGTAAAATATTATTTATATTCATTCCACGGCTGCCCCTTGAGCCTTCAGGAATTTCATAGCACTTAACTTTATAAACTCTTCCTAAATTTGTAAAGAACATAACATAGTCGTGACTGTTGATAACGAAAATTTCCGTTGCAACGTCCTCGTCGCGCCTGTTCATTCCACTAACTCCTCTTCCGCCTCTTTTTTGGATTTGATAAGTATCCATTTTTTGGCGTTTAACATAGCCGAAATTAGTCATTGTAAGAACACATTCTTCACGAGGAATCAAATCTTCAATGTCAACTTCACCGCTAACAGCAACAATTTCTGTTCTTCTTTCGTCAGAGAATTTATCTTTAACTGCTGTCGCCTCGTCTTTAATAATTGCCATTCTTCTAGGTTCACTCTCAAGAATATCCATGAAATCAGCTATTTTAATTTCAAGTTGACCCATTTCATCTTCAAGTTTATCTCTTTCAAGTCCTGTCAATTGACCAAAACGCATTTGAACAATTGCCTGTGCTTGAACATCATCAAGACCAAAACGCTCCATCAAAGCTTCTTTACCTTCTGGAATATTTTTAGAATTTCTCAAAATATTTATAACTTCATCAATGAAGTCTAAAGCCTTTAACAATCCCTCTAAAATATGCGCTCTGTCTTTTGCTTTTTTCAAATCAAAATTAGTTCTTCTAATAATAACTTCTGTTTGGAATTTAATATATTCTTGCAAAATTTGATGCAAAGTCAATGTTTTTGGTTGCCCGTCAACAATCGCAATTAATATTGCACCAAAAGTAACTTGCATTTGCGAATATGCATATAATTTATTCAAAACAATTTGTGGAGAAGCATCTCTTTTAACATCAATTGTTATATACATTCCGTTTCTGTCAGAATGGTCTTCGATATTTGCAATTCCTTCAATTCTCTTGTCTTTTGCGAGTTCTGCAATATGTTCAATTAATTTTGCTTTATTTACTTGATAAGGAATTTCAGTAACTATAATTTTACTTCTTCCCTTTTTTTCGTCTTCCTCAATCTCAGCTCTTGCTCTTAGATAGATTTTACCCCTACCCGTAGCATAAGCAGCTCTAATTCCTGCCCTTCCCATGATTGTACCGCCTGTTGGGAAGTCAGGTCCTTTAATATGTTCCATCAATTCATCAAGAGTAGCCTCCGGATTATCAATCAAACAGCAAACACCATCAATAACCTCGCCCATGTTATGAGGAGGAATATTTGTAGCCATACCAACAGCAATACCAGTAGAACCATTAACCAACAAATTAGGAAAGTGGCAAGGCAGTGCAGTGGGTTCTTCAAGCCTATCATCATAGTTAGGTTTAAAATCCACTGTATCTTTATCAATATCTTCAAGCATCTTAACAGATAACTTATTCATTCTAGCTTCAGTATATCTATATGCAGCAGCACTGTCTCCGTCAACTGAACCAAAGTTACCATGTCCGTCAACCAACATATATCGCATTGAAAAATCCTGAGCCAATCTCACTAATGCATCATAAACAGAAGCATCACCATGTGGGTGAAATCTACCAAGCACAGAACCGACTGTGTCCGCACATTTTCTATACGCTTTTTCAGGCCAAAGTGTATTTTCATACATAGTATATAAAATTCTTCTGTGAACCGGTTTTAAACCATCTCTTACATCAGGCAAAGCTCTTTGAACTATAACCGACATAGAATAATCCATAAAAGAATTACTCATCTCTTTTTTTAAGTCCACACCAATAATTTTTCCCAAATTAAGAAGATTACTTTCTTGTGTGTTTTGAATTTCGTCCATTTATTTGAATATCCTTTCTTTTTAAACAGCAATTTTTTATGGTTATGCAAATAAACCAAACAAAAAATATTTAACAGCCAAATTTATTATTAAAAAATCAATTATTGAAAGAATAAATTAAACATCTAAATTTTTAACATATTTTGCATTTTTTTCAATATAATTTTTTCTTGGTTCAACTTTGTCACCCATTAAAATACTCATAATTTGGTCTGCTTCGGCTGCATCTTCAACTTCAACTTGTTTCATAGTTCTGGTTTCAGGATCCATAGTTGTTTCCCAAAGTTGCTCTTTATCCATTTCACCTAAACCTTTATATCGTTGAATGTCATAGTTTCCTCCCATTTCTTCCATTATTAAATCTCTTTCTTCATCAGAATAAGCATATCTGTGTTTTTTTCCTTTCGTGAGCCTATAAAGAGGAGGTTGTGCAAGGAAAATATGGCCATTTTCTACAAGTGATTTCATATATCTGTAGAAAAAAGTTAAAAGTAAAACTCTGATATGTGAACCGTCAACATCGGCGTCCGCCATAATAATTATTTTTCCATATCTTAACTTAGTTAAATCCATTTCATCACCTAAACCGCAACCCAAAGCAGTTACAACAGGCATTAATTTTTCATTTCCATATACTCTGTCTAGTCTTGCTTTTTCAACGTTTAGCATTTTACCCCAAAGAGGTAAAATTGCTTGGAATTTTCTGTCACGTCCACCCTTTGCAGAGCCTCCCGCGGAATCTCCCTCAACTATATATATTTCAGTTTCCAAAGGATTTCTACTTTGACAGTCTGCCAATTTACCGGGAAGTGTTGCTCCCTCTAAAGCAGATTTTTTTCTGACTAAATCTCTTGCTCTTTTTGCAGCTTCACGTGCTCTTGACGCCGCAAGTGCTTTTTCAAAAATTGCCTTTGCAACAGCTGGATTTTCCTCTAAATATATCATTAAATGCTCTGTAATCAAAGCAGAAACCAATGCTGTTACTTCGGTATTTCCTAACTTAGCTTTAGTTTGTCCTTCAAATTGTGCCTCTTTAACTTTAACACTAATTATGCAAGTTAAACCCTCTCTTACGTCTTCACCCGAAAGATTTTTGTCTGCCTCTTTCAAAATATTATATTTTCTTGCATATTTATTCATTACAGAAGTAAATGATCTTTTAAATCCTTCCTCATGAGTTCCACCGTCAACAGTGTGTATATTATTTGCAAAAGATAAAATTAATTCGCTATAGCTATCTGTGTATTGAAAAGCTACTTCTGCAACGGAATTTTCATCTGTTGCATTTCCAACACAATATATTACATTGTCATGAATCAATTCAGCAGATTTTTTCTTATTAAGATAATCAACGAAACTGGAAATTCCACCCTCATAGCAGAAATTATTTTTTACAACTTCTTCTCCCCTACAATCAGAAAGTTCAATATTAACTCCGGCATTCAAAAAAGCTTGTTCACGAAGTCTTGTTTTTAAAACATCATATTCATAAACAGTAGTCTCTTTAAAAATTTCAGGGTCTGCCTTAAATTTAACTGTAGTTCCTGTAGGTCTATCTGTTTTACCTAAATTTGTAAGTTCTCCAGTGTCTTTACCACCATTAGAAAAACGCTGATAATATAGAATTCCATCACTTACAACTTCAACTTCAAGCCAAACCGACAAGGCATTAACAACAGATGCACCAACTCCGTGAAGACCACCCGAAACTTTATAGCTTCCTCCACCAAATTTGCCACCTGCATGAAGAACAGTAAAAACAACAGTAACAGCAGGCAAGCCTGTTTTTTGCTGAATTCCAACTGGAATACCTCTACCATTATCGACAACTTCAATTATATTATCTTCAAGAATATTAACTTCGATTTTATCACAAAAACCTGCTAATGCTTCGTCAATTGCATTATCAACTATTTCATATACAAGGTGATGAAGTCCTCTTGGTCCTGTCGATCCTATGTACATTCCGGGACGTTTCCTAACAGCTTCAAGCCCTTCTAAAACTTGTATCTGATTTTCGTCATAATTACCTTCAACTTGACTTATCATCATTTTTTCTTCCAAAATTATACCTCCGTCATGATTTTACTCTTTGCAAGCACAAATGCACTTGCTACTAATGATAAAACCTAAAATAATCAAATAATAGATTTTAATAAAACGTGCTTTTCTCACGCAACAACCCACCAAATTTAAGCGGATAAATGAATATATAAAAAGCTTCTCTAAAATTTATTTTTTAACAGGAACCAATTTTCCAAATCTCATCACATATTCTTTTCCCGTTTCGTCAAAAAACTTTCCGTCTCTCGTTTTCTTAATTCTTCTAATTGAAACTTTTTCAAGGTGAATTAAAAATAAACTCAAAACATAAAACGCAACAAATGGTAATAATACTTTTATTGGGGTCATATAACTCACACTGTCAAAAGCATAAGCTTCAAAGAAAAATACTAAAAAACTAATACCAATTGCTAGAACGGCAAATAGATATAAAAGCGGAGATTGATAAACGTTTGAAATACCCGAACATCTCGGACACATATATTCACCACTTTTTTTTAAAGTCCAAACTCTAACTAAATTTATCCCTTTTTTGCAATAAGGACAACGTGTTAGACCAAAAAATTTCATATAATTTTCATTCCTTTCTTAGTAAGCAGTGGTTTTGCGGTTATCAAAACTAATTATTAATAAAATAGATAACTTCAAATACAAAAAGCCTACTGTTTGAAAAATACTAAATTAAAATTCTGAATTTTACCCTGTGAAACTATTTTCACTTTATATCAAAATATTCATGCATTTTAAAATTCCAACAACCTTTATAATTTATGAATTCTTTTTAGTATTGTCGCAGAAGAAATCTGCGATATATATATAATTTCTTTATCAAATTCCTTGCATACCACAAATGCCTTTGGAAGTTCATAAGAAACATTAACAACTTTGTTTTCTTTTGTTGCCCTTTTAAGATAATCTCTGGTGATTTTTGACTTTGAAGAATTATCTAAATCAAAAACTCCAACAATATCTTTAATCAAAACAACTGTATTTTCTCCTAAATGAAGATACATTTATTTCACCAATCTGTCTTTTAAGACCAAAATTTATCTATAAATTGCCTACGACACCATTTACAACTTCAAACATTTTACCTTTTTTCAGTAAACTTACAGTTTCAGGACTGCAACAACTAATAAAAATCTGCCTTCCTTTTAACCTGTTCAATATATAGTATTGCCTACTATTATCGAGTTCACTCATTACATCGTCTAAAATTATAATAGGAGTCTCGCCTATTTTTTCTTCTAAAATAACAGCTTCGCTTAATTTCATTGCAATAACTGCACTTCTTTGCTGTCCTTGCGAAGCATAAACTCGGGCTTTTGTCCCATTTATATAAATATCAATGTCATCTCTGTGAACTCCGACATTTGTATTACCTAGTCTAACATCTGTAGAAAAAGATTTTTGTAAAAAAACCAGATATTTTTGTTTAAATTCTTTTTCGTCAAAATCAATACCCAAAGGTTGATACACGATATTTATTTCTTCTTTGTCCCCTGAAATTCCTTTATATACATCTGTAGCGATACTCATCAATTTCTCTATATAAGAAAATCTCTTTTTCGCAATTAATGTTCCAAGTTCAACAACTTTTTCATTCCAAATATCAATCATAAAATCATTGGATTTATTAATTTGCAGTTCTTTTAAAAATGCATTTCTTTGCATTATCACTCTATTATACTTTGTCAAAATATTTGCATAAGATGGTTTTATTTGACAAATAGCGCCATCTATAAAATTTCGTCTTTGCGACGGACCATCTTTAATAAGCCTTAGATGCTCCGGAGAAAAAATAACAGCACAAACTTTTCCAACAAGAGCAGAGCCTGTGTTTTTTTTAACTCCATTAATAACAGAATTTCTTTTTCCATCCGTTATATTTAATGTTGCATTTTGATTACGCTGAGATGCGAAAAAATCAATACTTAAAGATAAATTACCTAAATTTTTACCGTCGACCATTTTAGAAAGTTCAATGTCCTTGTTCCCTCTAAATGAATGGCCTCCGGTAAAAAGCCAAATTGATTCAAGTAAATTAGTTTTACCCTGAGCATTATCTCCATAAATCACATTAATTTCTTTATCAGGATTTAAAAATCCGTCGTGTAAATTACGAAAATTATTAAAACTTAGTTTTTTAATATACATTTATATCCTGTTTATCCTGTAATTATTTCTACTTTACAAATCTCATTTCTGAACTCAAAAAAGTCTTCTCCACGCATTTTTTTGCCACGCATAGTACAAATTTCACCATTTACTTTTACATGTCCATTTTGTATAACTGTTTTTGCCATGCCACCTGTGTCAACTGCGCCTGCTAATTTCATTAGATTATCAAGTCTAATAAATTCAGTATCAATTTTTACTAATTTATCCATTTATATTTTAAGATTTCAGTCTAACAGGTAAAACTAAGAACATGAAATCTTCTCCTTCCATTGGCGTTATCAGCATTGGGCTGAGTGGTCCTGTGATG
>CAYJBU010000017.1:0-24188 GCA_964368155.1 uncultured Eubacteriales bacterium
CCTGGGCAAGGTTGGCGCCAAACTAGGTGTTCGGGTATTCCAAGTTCTGTTCCCACACGCCTAACTTCGTCTTTGAATAAATCTCTTAGAGGCTCAACTAAACCTTCAAAACCGATATCATCAGGGAGCCCGCCAACGTTATGGTGGCTTTTTATCACAGCTGCTTCGCCAGTTCCGCTTTCTACTACGTCCGGATATATTGTGCCTTGGCACAAGAAGTTCATTTCACCAAGCTTTTTAGCCTCTTCCTCGAAAACTCTAACAAACTCTTCACCAATAATCTTTCTTTTTGTTTCAGGGTCGCTAACTCCTGCAAGTTTTCCTAAAAATCTATCTGCTGCATTTACTCTTATTATGTTCATATCAAAAGTCTTTTTAAACTCTTTTTCAACCATGTCGCCTTCATCTTTTCTAAGCATTCCATGATCAACAAAAATACAAGTTAAGTTTTTACCAATTGCTCTGTGAACAAGAAGTGCTGCTACCGATGAATCAACTCCACCTGAAAGTCCACATAATACCTTTTTATCACCCACTTGATTTTTAATATTCTCAATTGTAGTTGTAGCAAATGAACTCATTTTCCAATCGCCTGCACACTCACAAACATTGTATAAGAAATTCCTTAATATTTCATTACCACATTTGCTATGCTCAACTTCTGGGTGAAATTGCACTGCATATAGCTTTTTATCTTCATTCTCCATGCTCGCACATGGGCAGTGGTCGCTAGTTCCTGTAACCTTAAAACCCTCTGGCAGCTTTGCTATATAGTCTGTGTGGCTCATCCATGTAATGCTTTTTCCAATTCCACTAACCATTTTTGATGAGCTAATAAACTCTACTTCGCAGTTTCCGTACTCCCTTACTGATGCGCTTTCAACTTTTCCACCTAAAACATGAGCCATAAGTTGTGCGCCGTAGCATATTCCCAAAACAGGTACGCCTATCTCAAATACCGCTTTGCTACATTTTGGAGATGCCTCAAGGTACACGCTGTTAGGGCCTCCTGTGAAGATAATGCCTTTATACTCTTTTAATAGTTCTGGGTCAATGTTATACGGCTTTATTTCGCAGTATACATTTAAATCCCTCACTCTTCTTGCTATCAACTGTGCATATTGCCCACCAAAATCTAAAACAACAACTGATTCGCTATACGACAATTTTCCCATTTTTTGACCATTCCTTTCATTCAAAATGAATTTTTATTATGCTTCATCACTTTACTTCTATTAATCTCTAAATTAACAGAAATATCAAAATCTATTTATTAAAACACTCTTATTCCACTGTTACCGATTTTGCTAAATTTCTAGGTTTATCTATGTCGCAACCTTTCATTGAAGCAACATAATATGCAAAAAGTTGTAAAGGGATTACAGTAAGAGACGGAAGCATAAATGGTGTGATATTGGGAATTAACGTCAAATATTCCACTTCATGAGCTAACTCTTCTTTTCCTTCAACAGTTATGCCCCAACAAACTGCACCTCTTGCCTTTACTTCCTTAATATTCGATATAGTTTTATCAAACAACTCAGTATATGCAACCAATGAAACGAGCATAGTTCCGTCCTCTACCAACGAAATCGGCCCATGCTTTAATTCACCTGCGGTATACGCCTCTGAATGTATATACGAGATTTCTTTCAGTTTTAAACAACCTTCTAACGAAACTGCAAAATCTACATTTCTTCCTATAAAATACACATCATTTGCATTAAAATGCTCTGATGCTATTTTTTGAATCAACTCTTTATCTTGTAAAATGCTCTCAACTTTTTCAGGAATTGTCAACAGCTCAGATAGGTAGAATTTTTTTGTATCTTCATCAATTTTAGCAATTTTTTCTGCCATGTAAATCGCCAATATATACATCAAAACCAGTTGTGTACTATAAGCTTTTGTAGAAGCGACTGAAATTTCAGGTCCTGCCCATGTGTAAAGCACATCGTCGCTCTCGCTTGCAATGCTTGATCCAACTACATTAACAAGTGCCAAAGTCCTTGCACCAGATTTTTTTGCTTCTCTAAGAGCCGCTAGAGTGTCTGCAGTTTCCCCCGATTGACTGATAATGATAACCAGAGTTTTATCGTCAATTAAAGGTTTTCTATATCTGAATTCTGAAGCTACGTCTGTTTCTACTGGAATTTTTAGCAAGTTTTCAAACATATATTTTGTAGCAACTCCTACATGATAAGCAGTTCCACAGGCAACAATGAAAATCTTTGAAAAGTTTTCAATATCTTCTTTTGTAAGTGTGATATCATCGAGTTTTATCTCGTCACCGTTTAATCTTGGCAAAATTGTATTTCTGATTACTTCCGGTTGCTCCGTAATCTCTTTCATCATAAAATGTTCAAACCCGCCTTTTTCAGCAGATTCGATATCCCAGTTTATCACCTCTACAGGTTTATCCACAAACTCAAAATCTCGATTGAACACTCCTACATTATGCCTTGTAATCACAGCTAATTCGCCATCACTCAATCTATAAATTCTTCGAGTTTTCGAAAGAATTGCAGGAATGTCAGACGCAATATAGTTTTCATTTTCTCCAAGTCCAATAATCAAGGGGCTATCTTTTCTTACTGCGTAAATTCTATCAGGAGTATCTGTGCATATAATCCCTAAGGCATAACTTCCCTCAACCCTTTGAATTACATTATTGATAGTTTCTTTTACATCGCCCTTATAATAATACTCGAGCATTTGCGCGATTACCTCTGTGTCTGTTTCAGAAACAAAATTAATTCCACGTCTGATTAAGTGGTTTTTAATTTGCAGATAATTTTCGATTATTCCATTGTGAACTACTGCAAATTTTCCACTATAGCTTGGGTGAGGGTGTGAATTAATATCAGAGGGCGCGCCATGAGTCGCCCAACGAGTATGCCCTATTCCCACACTCCCTTTTACGCTTTCTCCATTGTCAATTAAGTTTTTTAGATTTTGAAGTCTGCCTTTTGATTTAGCAATTTCTATCTCATTTTCATTATAAACTGCAACTCCAGCAGAATCATACCCTCTATATTCTAACTTTTCAAGTCCGCTGAGCAAAAAAGGGGTCGCTTGCTCAAACCCTATATACCCTACTATACCGCACATAAAAACGCTCCGTTCCGTAACTATATTTGTATCTAAAAAAATACATTAAACATTGATTTCAGCTGTCATATTTTTAACTTCACTATATTTTTTTAACAACGGTCTCACAACTTCATTTAGGAAATCTTCAGTTTGCTCTGGAGCTCTTCCAACGAAATCTTTTGGATTGAGCAATCCTTTTAGTTCCTCCATTGTCACGTCAAATTGAGGGTCGTTTGCAATTCTTTCAAGTAGGTCGTTTTCCCCACCATCTTCTTTTACAACCTTGCCTGCTGCGTGTGAATGAACTCTTATTCTTTCGTGAAGCTCTTGCCTGTCTCCACCTTTTTTTACTGCATCCATCATGATATTTTCTGTAGCCATGAACGGGAGTTCTCTCATTAGTCTTTGCTCGATTACTTTTGGATAAACAACAAGTCCGTCAGCGACATTCATGTATAGATTTAGAACTGCATCAGTTGCCAAGAACCCTTCTGGAATACTAAGTCTCTTGTTTGCTGAGTCGTCAAGAGTTCTCTCGAACCATTGTGTAGCAGCAGTAATTGCAGGGTTTAATGTGTCTGCAATAATATATCTTGAAAGAGACGCTATTCTTTCGCTTCTCATCGGATTTCTTTTGTATGCCATAGCAGATGAACCTATTTGATTTTTTTCAAACGGCTCTTCAATTTCTTTTAAGTTTGCTAGAAGCCTTATATCATTAGAAAATTTCGTTGCAGATTGAGCTATTCCGCTTAAAACTGCCAAAATTCTGTAGTCTAGTTTCCTTGAATAAGTTTGACCGCTGACAGGATAGCACATTTCAAATCCCATTTTTTCTGCAATTTTTTTGTCAACTGCTTTTACTTTTTCATGGTCGCCATCGAACAGCTCCAAAAAGCTCGCTTGAGTTCCCGTTGTTCCTTTTGAACCCAACAATTTCATTCCCGAAATCAAGTATTCAACATCTTCTAAATCCATTAACAACTCTTGAAGCCAAAGCGAGGCCCTCTTCCCTACAGTTGTAGGTTGAGCAGGTTGGTAATGTGTAAAAGCAAGTGTTGGTAAATCTTTATATTTGTCTGCAAAATCAGCAAGAACTCTTATAACACCTACGAGTTTATCTCTAACAATTTTTAGTGCCTCTGTCATAACAATAATATCTGTATTATCGCCAACATAGCAAGAAGTTGCTCCTAAATGAATGATAGGCATCGCCGTCGGACATTGCATTCCGTATGCATATACATGGCTCATTACATCATGTCTAACTAACTTTTCGCGCTCTATAGCCACTTCATAATTTATATTATCTTTAAATGTTTTTAATTCCTCAATTTGCTCTTTTGTTACAGGTAATCCCAGTTCATTTTCTGCCTCTGCAAGGGCTATCCATAACGCTCTCCATGTTCTAAATTTTTTATCTTCAGAAAAAAGATATTTCATTTCCTTGTCCGCATATCTCGAACAAAGCGGTGATTGATATGTGTCTCTTGACATAAATTGCTCCATTCTGTTACAAAAATCATCGTTTTATCGTGAAAAATTAAATTGAATTATTCCATAAAAATTAGATTAACGGAGCTAAGTAACCGTTAAGTTGCGTCGCTCCGTTTAATATTATTTAGAAAGTCCAAGCCTTCTCATCATTTCTTCATAGGCTTCTTCAACTCCACCCATGTCGCGTCTAAATCTGTCTTTATCCAGTTTTTCGCCTGTATTAACATCCCAGAAACGGCAAGTGTCAGGTGAAATTTCATCTGCAAGAATGATTTCTCCGTCTGCAGTTTTTCCATATTCTAATTTAAAGTCAATCAAATCAACATCAACGCTTTTAAAGTAATCGAGCATAAACTCATTTACTTTTAAACTCATTTCTGCAATTTTATCTATCTCTTCTTGTGTTGCAAATCCAGCAGCTAAAATGTGATAATCGTTTACCATTGGGTCGCCAAGATCATCGTCTTTATAGCAAAATTCAAGAACCGGAATTCTCATTTGTGTACCTTCAGGCAAGCCCAATCTTTTTGAAAGACTTCCAGCAGCTTTGTTTCTAACAATAACCTCTAGTGGAACGATTGTAACTTTTTTAACAACAGTATCTCTGTCGTTTAACTCCTCAACAAAGTGAGTTTTTACACCTTTTTCTTCAAGTCTTTTAAACATGAAGTTTGACATTCTGTTGTTCACAACGCCTTTTCCGATTATTGTACCTTTTTTCTCACCGTTAAACGCTGTTGCGTCATCTTTATACGAAACTATACAGTAATCCGGATTTTCTGTTGAATATACTTTCTTGGCTTTACCCTCATACAAAAGTTCTTTTATCTCCATTATTCTCCACTGCCTTTCAAAAAATGATTTTATTTTCTTACCTTAAAATTTTATATTATTTTGGTGTTTTTGTCAATAGCACTGCGGAATTATACGCAATATTAAAGAAATTTTCACAATTCTAGAAAAATATACAAATCAATCTAACAATAGAACTAATCACTATACTTTTCCACATTCATTCTCGCTTACTTACCAATGTCAGTCCTATAATGAGCACCCTCAAATTCAATTTTCCCGACTGCATCATATGCTTTTTTTATTGCTTGTTCTAAACACTCTGCTTTTGCAGTTACTCCAAGAACTCTGCCACCGTTTGTAGCAAATTTATCTTGCACAAATGCTGTTCCTGCATGATAAACTACAGCGCCGTCAATCTGTCCGTTTGAGTCAAGTCCCTTAATTTCAATTCCTTTTTTATAGGCGCTTGGATACCCACCACTAGCCATTGCTACGCAAACACACGCAGAGTCTTCCCACTCAATCTGTGTTTCAGATAGTTTCTCATCGCAAACTGCAAGAATTACGTCAAGAAAATCAGTTTTAAGCCTTGGCAAAACCACTTGTGTTTCGGGGTCTCCAAACCTGGAATTATACTCAATCACTCTAGGACCGTCTTGAGTTAACATCAAGCCAAAGTAAAGACAACCTTTAAACGGTCTCCCCTCTTTGTTCATCGCCTCAATTGTCGGAATAAATATAGTCTCCATACATTCGGCAGCTAATTCATCTGTGTAATAAGGGTTAGGACTAACCGTCCCCATTCCACCAGTATTTAATCCTTTGTCGCCATCTAGCGCTCTTTTATGGTCTTTTGAGCTCACCATTGGAACAACTACTTTTGAATCAGTAAAAGACAAAACACTAACCTCTGGGCCTGTGATAAATTCTTCAACAACAATATTATTTCCACTGTCGCCAAACATTTTATCCTCCATTATTGATAAAATGCCATTTTTTGCCTCTTCAAAATTTTGAGCAATTATAACTCCTTTTCCAAGTGCTAGTCCATCTGCTTTGATTACAGTTGGGAACTTTCCTTGAATTTTTACAAACTCAATCGCCTTTTCGCTTTCGCTGAAGACTTCATAACCTGCGGTCGGTATATTGTATTTTTTCATCAAATTTTTCGAAAAAACTTTACTACTTTCAATCATTGCTGCATTTTGTCTAGGACCGAAAGCTTTAATCCCTGCTTTTTCAACTGCATCTACCATTCCGTCTGCTAGTGGGTCGTCTGGTGCAACGAAAACTAAATCAATATTATTCTCTTTTGCAAAACTAACTACTGCTTCATTCCCCGAAACGTTAACGCATTTTGCATCAACCGAAATCCCTGCGTTTCCCGGAGCACAAAAAAGCTCTGTTACCTTTTCACTCTCTTTAAGTTTCTTAACTATAGCATGCTCTCTTCCACCAGAGCCGATTACAAGAACTCTCATCTATACCTCCAATTAATGGTGGAAAAGGCGTATTCCATTGAACACCATTACCATATCATATGCGTCACAAGTTTCTATAACATTATCATCTCTGATTGATCCACCTGGTTGAACTATATACTTCGCACCACTTCTGTGCGCTCTTTCGATGTTATCGCCAAACGGGAAGAAAGCGTCTGAACCAACAGTCACACCTTCCATTTTCTTAATCCATGCTTTTTTCTCTTCTCTTGTGAGAATTTGAGGTCTAATTTTGAAGAAATTCTCCCAAACATCTTCTGCCAAAATGTCAAAATAGTCCTCACTGATGTAAATATCAATGCAGTTATCTCTATCTGCTCTTTTGATGTTATCGACAAAAGGCAAGTTCATAACTTTTGGATGTTGCCTTAAAAACCAGTTATCAGCTTTATTTCCAGCAAGTTTTGTGCAATGAACGCGGCTTTGTTGCCCTGCGCCAATCCCAATTGCTTGCCCCTCTTTTACATAGCAAACAGAGTTTGATTGTGTATATTTCAACGTAATCAAAGAAACTATCATGTCTAATTTTGCCAAGTCTGTAATTTCTTTGTTTTTGGTTACAATATTCGTAAACATTTCATCGTTTATAATAAGTTCGTTTCTGCCTTGCTCAAAAGTTATTCCAAAAATTTCTCTTTGTTCAATTTGATTTGGCTGGTATTTCTCATTAATTTGAATTACGTTGTATGATCCACCCTTTTTATTTTTGAGAATATCTACAGCTTTATCTGTGTATCCAGGAGCGATAACTCCGTCGCTAACTTCCTTTGAAATCAGGCGCGCAGTTTGCTCGTCACACACATCAGAGAGCGCAACCCAATCGCCATATGAAGATAGTCTGTCTGCACCTCTTGCCCTTGCATAAGCAGTTGCAATCGGTGACAACTCCATTCCCTCAACAAAGTATATTTTTTTGAGAACCTCGCTTAAAGGCAACGAAACCGCAGCTCCTGCAGGACTCACATGTTTAAACGAAGCCGCTGCGGCAAGATTTGTCGCCGCTTTCAACTCTTTCACCAATTGCCAACTGTTGAGAGCATCCATAAAGTTTATATATCCCGGGTTTCCATTGACTATTCTAATTGGCAACTCGCCCTCTTGCATGAAAATTCTTGCAGGCTTTTGATTTGGATTACATCCGTACTTTAACTGTAATTCATTCATATTGATTTTCTCCATTCTACCACTATTTTAGCAATTTATTTTAAGCGATTTAAGCTTTGTTTTTATTAACTATGTTTGTTTGCACTTCTCCGTTTTCCAAATTGATATATCTAACGAACAAAGAGACTTTGTTATCTTCGTTCAAATTGTTCCAAAGATTTTCCGTAAAATCGTCAATATTTGATGTTGTTTGAATTTTCGTTGGCTCGCCCTCAAAAGAAGGGATTGGGTCTCCGTCACATTTATATGTATGTATAAAATGTGCAAAACCACTCTCGCCTGCATATTCATATACATAGCGCGAACAAGCCGACCCCTCGCTATTCGCAGATTTTAAAATTGACATTTTATAGCTACCGTCAGGCCCTAGCAAGCCTGAAATTCTTGGTGTAAAATTAGGAGCGTCAGGCTCAAACTCACGAGTTCTCAGCGCTTGCTGAAAGGATAGTCCTTTGCAAATAAAGTCATATACTGTGTCGGTTTGGTCTCCGTTTGTAACGATTAAACCTCTTCCAACAGTACGCACAGGATGATAAATTATCAAACTGGGATCAGTCATTTTAGATTCATCAAAAGCTTTTGTTCTAATTCCATCTTCTGTTGTTTCAAAAATTCTGTTTCTGGAGTTTTCACTTCTTCCCATGATAAAGTATGCGACAACTGAAAATTTACTGCATGGAGATTTCCCAATAATGATACCTCTGCCCGGATATGCGTTTTCGCTCAACAATTTTTCTATCGACATAATTTCCATAAATCTAATTCCCTTTCAAATTCAGTCTAAAACATCAACTATGTTGTCGTTTTCATTCACCACTATTTTCCCTTGACAAAACAACGCTACAACTTGTGGTAACAACACCCATTCAGCCTGCTCCATCACTCGTTTTTGCAGAGTTTCAGGAGTGTCACAAACTTTCACTTCAACAGCTTTTTGCAGAATAATCGGACCTTCATCACAACCCTCATTCACAAAATGAACTGTTGCACCAGTGAGTTTCACACCACGTTTCAACGCTGCTTCATGGACGTGTAATCCGTAAAATCCTTTACCACAAAACGACGGAATTAATGATGGGTGTACATTAATTATTTTGTTTTTGTAGTGCTTTGTTACAACATCGGTAAAAATTGTCATAAACCCAGCCAAAACAACAAAATCAATCTCTTTTTCTTTTAATATCTCAAGAAGAATTTCGCTGTATTCGTCAACGCTAATATAATCTTTTCTTCTGTGCACAACAGTTTCAATCCCAGCTTTTTTTGCTCGCTCAAGCGCAAATGCATCACTTCTACTTGCCAAAACCAAACTGATTTTACCACACTCGTTAAAATCTCCTCTTTGCTGTGCATCAATCAAAGTTTGCAAGTTTGTTCCACCTCCAGAGACTAAAACTGCAATTTTTACCACAGAATTACCCCCTCGTCACCTTCGACAATCTCGCCTAACACAAAGGCATTTTCACCGTTTTCACCGAGCACTTTAATAATATCTTGGGCTTTTTCAGGCTTTGCAACAAGGCAAATTCCAACACCCATGTTAAATGTATTATACATATCTCTTTCGGGAATATTTCCCACTTCTTGAATTAGCTTAAAAATAGGCAAAACAGGAACATCTTCCAGTTTAATTTTTGCTGTCATATTCTCTTTTAACACACGTGGAATATTTTCATAAAACCCACCGCCTGTGATGTGAGAAATTGCTTTAATCCCACCTTCGTTAATTGCCGCTAAAAGCGATTTTACATAGATTTTAGTAGGAGTTAAAAGGGTTTCACCCAAAGTTGTACCAAGCTCGTCATAATATTTAGAAAGGCTTTCTTCACTTATATCAAAAACTTTTCTAACAAGTGAAAAGCCGTTTGAGTGCACTCCACTTGAAGCGATACCAATTAAAACATCGCCCTTTGCGACGTCGTTTCCGTCAATAATTTTTGCCTTGTCTACTATTCCTACATTAAACCCTGCTAGGTCAAAATCATCTTCGGGCATAACTCCTGGGTGTTCTGCTGTTTCGCCTCCAATTAACGCACAACCCGACAAAACACACCCTTCTGCAACGCCTTTTACTATGTCTGCAATTTTTTCGGGAACATTTTTTCCGCAAGCGATGTAATCTAGAAAAAACAATGGTTTCGCTCCACAACAAATAACGTCATTTACACACATAGCAACAGAGTCTATTCCAATTGTGTCATATTTTTTCATCAGTTGCGCTACAACAATTTTTGTCCCTACTCCGTCAGTGCCTGAAACCAAAACAGGCTCTTTCATCCCTGTAAAATCAGGTGCAAAAAGGCCTCCAAACCCTCCAACATCAGAAACAACGCCACTGATATGAGTTTTTTTGATGTGTTCTTTCATCATTTCTACCGACTTATAACCTGCTGTAACATCGACCCCTGCGGCTTTGTAACTCTCACTGAAACTATTATTCATTCCTAAACCACTTCCTTCTTAGATTTTATCACTTTTATACTATTTTAAACTCTTTTATTTTATTTGCCAAATTCATTCCCATTATTGAATGTCCAAAAACTGTAGGATGAAGCAAATCTGCACTTAAACCTGTGACATCGGTTAGAATTTCATCTCCTGACACAAAATGTATGTTTGGAGAAGCCATTTCTTCAACTAATCTTTGAATTATCTCATTGAATTTCATATGGTTCTTATGTACCCCATACTCTTGAGAAGCCTCATTAACCAAAGTGTACTCTTTTGTATGGCAATTTGTAAAAATCGAGATGATTATTGCAGGCTTGCCCAATTCATTTAGTTTTTTCAGTAAATAAGCTGTCCTTTTTTCAAACTCTTCAGGAGTGTACCAGGGTCTCATATTCACACCCAATTCGCAAGTAATAAAATCAAACTCACGCTCTTGTGTTAAATAATCAACCATCTCAGGTTCAATGTGACAAGCACCGCTATAACCCATATTTTGTACATCTACGCCCAAAATTCTAGCTGCCACATGTGGGTATCCATTAAGCGATGAATTGGTTATCGATGAGCCGTAAGCTAAAAAATTAACCGCCGGTAACTCATCTTTTTTAGGTGCTCTAACTTCGTAGCCAAAAGAATCTATTGCATTTAATTTAAACACGCCTCTGTCAAATACAATTCTCCAAACGTCGGGAGAAAAGCCTTTTGAATAAAGCATTTTTTCATTCCCAACTAAAAATCTGTCTGGATTATTTATTGTTACACACTCAACCAATCCTTGTTTCAAATGCCTCTCGTCAACTAGGAAATTCCCTTTGTAAATTTGCACATTGCTACCTAGCGAAACGCAATTTTTAATACAAGTTAAATACACATCAAAATTAGGTGCATCGGTAACAAATCTAACCTCTGCTCCTACCGACTCCATACCAACAAATTTTGCTCTGTGATTTAAGTTTGCTCTAACTGCTTTTGGCGTTCTAACCAATGCATTTTCTATTCCGCCTACATTTTCAAATTCACCTACATTGTGAAACAAAAGCTCTTCATACATAACTCTTTACACTCCTTAATAAGTATATTTTATGTTACTTTACCCAATTTCCGTTTTCAAAGATTTTAACATCTGTTCCGTCTCTTAAACGTGCAACGATTTCCATGTCAGGAGAACCAATCATAAAATCAACATGAATAATCGAGTCATTAACACCTACATTATCTAAATCCTCTTTGCTCATTTTTTCAAAACCGATGATATTGCTGTTATAGCCTCTTCCAAGTGCTAAGTGGCAACTTGCATTTTCATCAAACAATGTGTTGTAGAACAAAATATTAGAATTCGAAATAGGCGAATTGTGTGGAATTAGTGCTACCTCACCAAGCATACAAGAACCCTCGTCGCTTGTGATAATTCCTTTTAAAACGTCCTCACCTGTCTCAGCATTCCACGAAACAGCTTTTCCATCTTTAAATGTAACCGAGAAATTATCAATCAAATTACCATTATAAGACAATGGTTTTGTTGCAACTACAGTTCCCTCTGCCTTTCCTTTTGGCGGAGTGATAAACACTTCTTCTGTCGGCATATTTGGGTTATAGAAAGTGCCGTCAATCAAACTGTCTCCGCCACCTTTCCAGATAGACTCTTTCATCATATTGCATTTAAAATCTGTTCCGAGTGAATTTTTAAAATGCAAATAATCCACATCAAGCGAATTCAAAAAATTGCATTTTTCTGTCAATTTAGCATTATGTTCATTCCACTCGCTAACAGGGTCGTTATCTTTGCTGACTCTGCAAGCCATCAAAATAGCGTCCCAAAGTTTTGCCACAGCGGTAGATGCTCTTTCGTTTGGAAAAACTTTCTTTGCCCATTTCACAGATGGAACTGCAACTATAGTCCATTGGTTTTTATCTTCTGTAGCATCACGATATTTTTTCAACACAGAACTTCTTGCGATATTGCATTTTTGAAATTTTTGAGGATTGACACCTTTTAAACCGTCGGGGTCGTCAGAGACAATTCTAATTAGTGCAGGCAAAGTTTCAACTGTGTATTTAGCTTGCTCCTCTTCCCAAGTTCTCACTTGTGATAAAGTTGTCAAACTCTCTTTTTTGTATTTCAATTTTGTGCTTGCTTGGCAAATCCAATCAATTCTAACCCATTTTGCGCCATGTTTATACGCTTCTTCTTGAACCATAACTGCGAATTCGTGTTGGTCTACAGAGCACCCAATAATACAGCCTTGTCCTTTTTTTATGTTTACTCCTGTTGCGACTACTAATTTCGCATATTTTTTCATCACACTCTTATTCATTTGTGACCTTGTCACGTTTTCCGAACCAAACTTATTTTATCAATAAGCCTACCTCCCGTGACTTTACCTTTCTTTTATTTTAACTTAAGGCCTTGTCACGTTTTCCGAACCAAACTTATTTTATCAATAAGCCTACCTCCCGTGACTTTACCTTTCTTTTATTATAGCGCGTCGACTTTCTCTTGAAGTGCTGCATTTTTCTTAATAACACCACTTACCATGTCTTCTTTCATTTCAACTAGTTTACAAGCCAAGCCCTCATCGGACAACGCAAGCATTTGCACCGCCAAAATCGCAGCATTGTCTGCACCGTCTATAGCAACTGTAGCAACAGGAATTCCTGCAGGCATTTGAACGGTTGCCAAAAGTGCATCTAGTCCGTCTAATGTAGAAGATTTTACGGGTATACCGATTACAGGCAATGTCGTGTGAGCCGCAAGAACTCCACCCAAGTGAGCAGCTTTACCTGCTGCTGCAATAATCACGCCAAATCCGTTTTCTTTCGCGTTTTTAGCGAATTCAGCTGCCATATCAGGTGTTCTGTGCGCAGACATAACTCTAACTTCAACAGGCACTCCTAAAGATTTTAATTTTTTAACAGCAGGTGCTACTACTGGAAAATCGCTGTCACTACCCATTACTATTGCTACTTTTTTACTCATTTTTTCTCTCTCCATTTCTTTCATTACCAAACCGATATAAAAGCAAAAAACAAACTACAACAAAGCTTCATTAAGACAACTTATATATAATTTAGTTTAGCTATATTATCGCATTTGTACCACTCTTATAGACGATTGACTACACAACAAACATCAACAAGGCTGTGAAATCACAGCCTTGTTATTTACTAATTAATGCACCAATCCCTTGATATTACTTTACATAAGGAAATAACCATTTTCATTGCTATGACCACCCTTTCTTGTAAGGTTGCTATCCATTTATACGGACTGTACATTACTCTATTATATTTTAACCAATATTTGCAGATTTTTCAAGACCTTTCGCAAAATTTTTCAATTTATTTTTGAGTTTCACCTTTGTCTTCAAGCAAAGTAATTGTAACTGTAATGTCGCGTGTATTTCCTTGAGCATCACTTCTGCTTACAACCACTTCAACTTCATCTCCCGGACTATAACTCAAGAACTTAGCAGAAAGCGCAGTTAAATCTGTGACATCTTCACCGTCAACCTCTATTATGATGTCTCCGGCTTGAACTTCTGTGCCTGCAAAGCTGCTGTCTTCATCTATTGCAACAATCTTAATTCCGCTATAATCATTTTGAGCAGTAATACCAAGCCTTACTCTTCCGCCTACATAACCGTCTTCAAGCAATTGATCCAAAATAACTTTTGCATTAGCTGTAGGAATTGCAAATCCCATTCCTTCATAATCGTCTGCAACGATTTTCGATGTGTTAATTCCAATTACTTGACCGTACATATTAACAAGTGGCCCACCAGAGTTACCCGGATTAATAGCTGCATCTGTTTGAATATATCTCATTGTGTCGTTTGTGGAATATCCTACTTGACGCTCCAACCCTGACACTATGCCTCTTGTAATAGATCCACTAAACTCAACACCGCCAGGATTTCCAATCGCCATAACCCATTGACCCATATCCAATTCGTCAGAATCTCCTATTTCAGCAGGAGTAAAATTATTTCCATTGATTTTCAAAACCGCTAAGTCAGTTCCTCTATCAACTCCAACAACAACAGCTGGATATTCATTTCCCTCATAATCAACTATTTTAACTACTGCCGAAGTTTTGTCGCCAACAACATGGCTATTTGTCAAAATAAATCCATCTTCAGTGATGATAATTCCAGTTCCCGACCCACCTGTATATTCGCCTTCGTTTATACCTGTTGGCACATACGCAAGAACGCTTACAGTAGAAACAGAAACTTTGTCATATACTTCCTCCGGAGAAAGCGGTTCGCCTAATGGTTCACTTTCAATTGTAACCCCTTGTGTATTTGTCGGAACATCAATGTCAGGGTCTACTATAAACCCATCAGGTAATTGAGTAGTAGTTCCACTTCCCTCATCAGGGATATACGGGTAAAAAGGATTAGACTCATCAGGATCGGAAGGGTCTATTCCAAAGAAATCATCAGGGTTGAACTCAAAATAATCCTCTGGATTAAAATCAGAATAATCATCTCCCCCACTTGAGTCAGGAATACCAAATACATATGGAAGTTGATCTTCTGGAATTCCCAACAAACCTCTGTTTCCATAGTTTGTTACTATATTAGCAATTGAAACTGTGAAGAATGCAATCGCTGAAATCATCGCTACAACGCTGGTAATATATAAGAATACTTTCGCTCCGCGGTTTCTAGATCTTCTTCTGTAACCCTTATCTGAATAGTAGTCTCCACTGTGTTGATAATCAGGCTCATAATATCTAGGCTCTTCGTTGTTATACCCACCATTTGGCCTTTCATTCGTTTGATATCTTTGCCTTCTGTCATTTTGACTCTCATAATTAACGCCATACTGCTCGTTTGTGAAATCTCTTTCACCGGCGTTATAATTTGATTCAACGGGCGGCTGTCCATACCCTACCGGTGGTGGATTTCCGACAGGTGGCTGTCCGTACCCTACTGGTGGTTGATTTCCGACAGGTGGCTGTCCATATCCCACTGGAGGTGGATTTCCGACTGGTGGCTGTCCGTACCCTACTGGTGGTTGATTTCCGACAGGTGGCTGTCCATATCCCACTGGAGGTGGATTTCCGGCTGGTGGCTGTCCATATCCAACTGGAGGTGGATTAAAACCTCTTTGTGGATTGCTGTATGAAGGAGGTTGAGCTCCTGTATTTTGCTGATAGTTGTATTGATTTGTAACATCGACACCAGCTTGTGTTTCACCGTTTTGATTTACATTATTATTGTATTGATGAACGTCACTATCCATGTCAGTTTCTATCTTAACAACTTCTGTCTGTTGCACAGTTTCGTTTGATTCTTTTTCAGTGTATCCCTCATTATTGCTCGAATTGTCATTCCAATCAACGGAATTATTATTCGAACCCTTTTGAGGTTCATACACATCATCGTTAAAATTATCTCTGTTATCCATATCTATACTCCATTCCGCCGTCGTTCGGCAATACTACACTACATTATATTCCAAAAAAGCTATCGCTATATCTATAGACAAGCCTGACCGATATTATTCGAACCACGGTTATATCGGTCAGGCAAGTATGAATAATATAAAATTTAGCTAGATTATTATTCCACATCTTGAATATCGGAATCGTCATCTACTTCCGCTAATCCCTGTTCTGGATTTTTAGGAGCTTTTTGAATTAATTTTGGAATATACATATCAAATCTGCTAAATCCATCAACTGCAGATTGAACGCAAATGTCTCCACCGTGCAATTTGATTATAGTTTTTACAAGGTACAAGCCAAGTCCCATTCCATTTTTATTCTCACTTCTTGATTTATCGGTCTTATAAAATTTATCAAAAATCATCGGTAAGTCGTCAGCAGGAATTCCATGACCACTGTTTTCAATTGAAATACAAACTCTGTCAAAGCTATCAGTGAAAACGAATGAAATATATCCTTCAGGATTAGTAAATTTCACAGCATTTTCTATTAGATTATAAATAACTTGATGTAATAAATCTTGGTCGCCATCAACCATAATTGGCTCTAAATCTGCAAGACCTTTAATTTCAATATTTTTTTGTTCTATTTTTTGTTCGAATGTTAAAATTGCATTGAACACAGTGTGAGTGATGTCAAATTTAACAGGATTAAGTTTCATTTCTCCGTTGTCTATTCTTGATAAATCCAACATCGATTTTACCAATCTTGATAATCTTTTAACTTCGTCCGTCACAATTCTTAAATATTGAGTTTGCTTTTCAGGAGGTATAGTTCCATCTAAAATACCATCAATGAACCCTGCTATTGTAGTCATAGGAGTTTTCAGTTCATGAGAAACATTCGCTATGAAACTTCTTCTCATTCCCTCACTGTTTGCAAGTGAATTTGCCATATTGTTAAAAGCGATAGAAAGTTGTCCCACTTCATCGGAACTTTCAACAGGAACCCTAACGGAAAAATCTCCTGTGGCAAACGCCTTAGCAGCTGTATACATTCTTCTAAGCGGTCTAATCATTCTATACGAGAACATCCAAACAACAATAAATGTCAGCAACAAGCTCACTAAAGCTGCAATCAAAAACACTTGAAACGTGTCATATAACGATTCAAAAACGCCCTCGGTATTTGTCGCAGCAAACACTATTCCAACCTCTTGTTCTGTTCCTGGCAACACAAAAGTTTGTGCAACAATATATTGATCCGAGTAGTAAAGTCCTCCAAGCGTACCTGTTGAAACTTCACCACTGTTTCTCACTTTTGCAATTATGTCCATGTCAATTTTTTTGACATTCTCATCTATTTCATTTACAAATGAGCCAATAAGTCTATTACCTTCTAAATCGGTTATAAAAATATCCGAATCAATGTTTCTTGACAAAACATTCAGCAGGAAACCTATCGCCACTATCTCTATGTTCACTCTGGATTCATCTAATTCGTCAATCGAAGTATATCCCGAAGCAATTTCTGCAACTGTATTTACATTTTTATAAAGAAGTGCCTCTTTTTCTGCTTGCCAAAAATTAGAGAAAAACAGCATCATCATAGTTCCCAAAACAACAAAACTTGCAAGGACTATGCTCATTGTCATTAATAGGTATTTTTTGAATAAAGATTTTTGCATCAAAGACTCCTTCCGTTATCGAAACTAATCTTTAACCTCAAATTTATATCCAACGCCCCAAACTGTTTTAAGAGCCCATTTTGGCGAAACTCCCTCAAGTTTTTCACGCAATCTTTTTACATGAACGTCAACAGTTCTGCTGTCTCCGTAGTAGTCAAATCCCCAAACTTCATCAAGAAGTTGGTCTCTTGTGAAAACTCTGTTCGGATTTGAAGCAAGGTGGAATATTAACTCCATCTCTTTAGGAGGAGTGTCCACTTGCTCGCCGTTTACTTTAAGTTCGTAATTTGTGAGATTAATCGAAAGATTTTCAAACACAACTTCTTGTTTTACAGTTGAATTATTTTTTCCTGAACGGCGAAGAACTGCATTAATTCTTGCAACTACTTCCTTTGACTCGAAAGGTTTTACAATGTAGTCATCAGCACCTAATTCAAGCCCTAAAACTTTGTCGAACACCTCGCCTTTTGCAGTTAGCATAATGATTGGGCATTCAGAAGTTTTTCTGATTTCTCTGCAAACTTGCCATCCATCTAATTCAGGCAACATTATATCTAACAAAATCAAATCAGGGTCAAAGGAATTAAAGCAGCTAACAGCCATTTTTCCGTCATTAGCAATTGCGGTTTCAAAACCTTCTTTTTCTATATATAGTCTTAAAAGCTCGCATATATTTTTATCGTCGTCTACTATTAATATTCTGGACATTTTGAATACCTCCACATTTTATTAATTAAATTTTATTTCTAACGTGAGAAAACTTAAAGAACGTAAAATGAATTCTGTGTGAAATATATAGATTTTTTTTTAACAAAGCACTATTTTACGCTTGAAACGAACTCATCTATCTTTTCTTCAGGACAATCAGCAGAATGAACTGTTAAATTAGCTTTCACTGCCATACTTTTCATTGAACTCATAATTTCGCAAATTTTTCTGCCTGCAGTAGGTGCCCATGAACCGTTTTCAATAGTGTATACTGCTCTGTCTTTTAAATTCAAAGATTTAATGTCGAGTAGAAGTGTTTCAATTGTCGGATAAATTGCTCCGTTGTAAGTTGGGCAAGCAAAAATAATAGAACCGCACTTAAAGCACTCTGCAACCAAATATGATTTATCTGTGTTGCATGCGTTTAATACATGCACTTTTTTACCTTTTGCAGATAATTTCATCGCTACACTATTTACAACGCTTTCTGTATTTCCATACATCGAAGCATATATCAAAGCAATCTCCTCTGGTTTTTCAGGCTTGTATTCCGACCACAACAACTGCTTTTCTGTGAAATAATTAATCATATCCCCTCTTAAAACAGGTCCGTGAAGTGGGCAAATCATGTCAATTTCCAATTTTACAGCTTTATTAATTGCAGAAGCAGCTTGCGCTCCGTATTTCCCAACTATATTGGTGAAATACCTTCTAGCTTCGTCTAAAAATTCGTGATCAAAGTCGTATTCATCAGCGAAAATTCTTCCATCGAGCGCACCAAAAGTTCCGTATGCATCTGCCGAGAACAAGGTTTTTGAAACAGTGTCATAAGTTACCATAACCTCTGGCCAGTGAACCATCGGCGCCATAACAAATGTGAGTTTGTGCTCACCTGTCTCAATCACATCTCCCTCTTTTACTACAATTTGGTTAACCTCTTCTTTAAGAAATCTTTTAATCATGGTAAATGTTTTTGCATTACCAATTATCTTTACATTAGGGTAACTTTTCAAAATTTGGCTTAAACCTGAAGCGTGATCAGGCTCCATATGATTAATAATCATATAGTCTAAATCTCTTCCCGCAAGTGCAAACTGCAAATTCTCTAGAAATTGATTTAACGCGCTTATTTCCACACTGTCAAACAAAACAGTCTTTTCATCTAAAAGCAAATAGGAATTATAAGAAACGCCTTTTGTTAACGGAAACATGTTTTCAAACAATTCAAGTCTTCTGTCATTTACACCGATATAGTACAATTTTTCCGATATTTTAGCTATGCTGTGCATTAATACCACCTCTTTTTCTTTTTTATAGAACCAATAAAGATTATTTTTGCGGAGTTATCCCATCGAGTTGAGACTTAAGATTTCTTTTAAAAAGTTCTATGTATTCTTTTCTTAGCTGAGCTTGTTCTTTTAGTTCTTCTTCGCTAAGTTGACATTCTTTGGACTTTTTCGCAAGCTCGTTGATTCTTTTTATTTTATGTTCTTGCATAAAATTATTTTATTCCTTTCAAAATGTATAACCTGATTAAGCAGGGAAAAATAAGTTTTAGAACAACTTTTTTTCAAGCGTAGTTTTGCTTAAAGCACAAAAATCTTTCAGAATATTATGCAATTAAAATTAATTGAAAAGCAATATATATTAGAATTCCAATAACTACCACACTTTATTAAGATTATACAACAATCACCTTAAAAAAGCAATTACTATTTTAGACTGTTTAACAGAAGAAATATATAGTCAAGCCACCCTAAAACTCGCACAAAGTCAGGTTAATTAAACTAAACTGAGGATTTCTAACCGCCTAGAACCCATTAAATAAGACGGAAATCAATCCTCAGTTATTTTAGATTGTTATTAGAACTCCTAGAAAAGCATATTATATTTAAGTTCTATAGCCCATTCCTTCTGCATCAGACACTAAGCTTTCATCTGGATTCATGCTGGGTTCAGGCTCGTTTCCATAATCGGGTTCACTTGCCAAATTAGGCTCACTTTCTAATTGCGATTCCAAGCTGGAATCAGGCATTTCAGAAGATTCAGGGACAGGAGTTGCTTTTGCAGTTGGCGACGGCGTTGGAGCTATGCTCGATTGATTGTCTTCTCCTGCAAAACAAGCAGTAAAAAGAACTGCTATTAATAGAGTACATAGAATTATTAAAGATTTTTTCATTTAAAAATTAATCCTTTCAATTTTGATTTTAATGTCATTTAATTTGCCATCACAAGTAGTTTTCCACGAAAAAAATTTTTTATTAAAAAAATAATTTAATATCACTTGACATGATGCATAAAAATGAAGTAGAATTATAGTGTGTAAATATAAATACACATTGAATTTTATGAAGAGTGGTATTTGAATGAAAAAGAAATATGACATAGATGATGAATTTTTAGATTCAACTACTTATAAAACAATAAAAAAAGCCAGTAACTATATAAAAAAAGAAATAGGCTCAATAGGAAACGAGGTAAACAGTATTTTTAACGATTTAAATGGTGGTCACCAAAACAAAAACTATCAACAAAATCACCCATATGATAGACAAGGGAGCAACCCTCCCCCAGTTAATCCTCCTCCTGTGAATCCTCCTCCCGTGAATCCTCCTCCGGTAAATCCTCCTCCATATTCAAATCAAAACCGAGGATATAACCCAAGTGGCGGAGAGAGAGTTGTTACTAGTTGGGATGGCAATAACAGAGGCAACAGGAATAACAACAACAATCGCAATAACAGAAACAAGAAACATGATTTTGATTATAAAAAAACCAAAAAGAAATTCGTGTATAGAGATTTACAAGTATTTTTTTGCATAGCATTTCCCCTTTTTCTGACAGATTTTCTGTCATACTTTTTCTATACTGATTCTATTTTAGCGCTTGCCATTGCAGGAGCTTCTGTATTTGGAATTAAATATTTGTTCGATTTTTTAAATTCTTTATACTACAAAATGACTAGCGAGAAAGACCGCAAATTAAAATATGACATTACAGAACATAAACATATTTTTGGAGGGCTTAAACTTTTCTCCTGTATAGCCGCCCCTGCGGTTATTCTAGTGCTTTTCTCTGACCTTTTTTTGAATAGTTTTGCCACACCTATGCTTGCTGGGTCAAGTATATTTTTCTTTAAAAGATTTTTTGATTACTTGAATTTTAAACATTACAAAGCAAAAGGTTTACCAGGAGCCATTCCTGAGCCCGAGGAAGAAGTTAAAGAAGAGCCTAAGAAGACAGGAATTAGCGAACTTGATAAAGTTATTGAAGAAGGAAATGAGTACATTAAGCAGCTAAGATTTGCAGATGATGTAATTGACCACGAGGGGATTTCCGACTGCATAAAAAGAATGGAAAAAGCCGCAAAAAATATTTTTGATTTTGTTAAATCTCACCCTGAAAAAGTTCCGCAAATCAAAAAATTCATGAAATATTATTTGCCTACAACATTAAAATTGCTAACAAGCTATCAAAAACTTAACAACCAATCCTCAAAAGGCGAAAATATACAGTCCACAATGTTTGAGATAGAAGCTATGATGCATACAATCGCTGATGCTTTTGAAAAACAGCTCGATTCACTTTTCTCACAAGAAGCATTGGATATACAAACTGACATCACTGTATTGGAATCTATTTTAGAACAAGAGGGTCTAAAATCTGACGACGATTCAACTATTAATTTAACACTTTAATATAGAAATGGAGACGATTACAATGGAAGAAATTAAACTTACACTTGACGCTGCACCGGTCCCTTCTCTAACTCTTGACGAGCCGGTAGAAGAAGCAAAACCAGTAGTAAAAGAAGAGGAAGAAATTAAATTCACCCCCGAGGAGCAAAAATTGATAGACGATTTTTCTGAAAAAATCGACCTCACTAACAGTGGAGTAGTTATGCAATACGGCGTTGCTGCGCAAAAGAAAATTGCAGGTTTTTCTGACAACGCTCTTCAAAACGTAAAAACAAAAGATTTGGGTGAAGTCGGTGGGCAAATCACAAGTCTAATTACCGAGCTTAGAGGCTTTGAAATTGAAGAAGAAGACAACGGATTTTTCGGATTTTTCAAAAAACAAGCAAATAAAGTCACTGCATTAAAGGCAAAATATGAAGATGCATCAAAAAACATTCAAAAAATCGTCGATTCTCTTGAAGGTCACCAAATTCAATTGATGAAAGACGTTGTTATGCTTGACAAATTATATGAGACAAACCTTGCATATCACAAAGAACTTACAATGTACATTTACGCAGGTAAGAAAAAACTAGAAAAAGAAAGAAGCACCACTTTGGTAGCTCTTAAAGAAAAAGCCGCAAGACTTGGAACAACTGAAGCTGCACAAGCTGCTAACGATTTTGCTCAGCACTGTGACGGATTTGAGAAAAAAATACACGATTTGGAGTTGACAAAAATGGTTAGCATTCAAATGTCGCCTCAAATCAGACTTGTTCAAAACAACGACAAACTCATGGCAGATAAAATTCAAAGCACCATTGTTAACACAATTCCGCTTTGGAAAAGCCAAATGGTTTTGGCAATGGGTATGGCTCACTCAAGCGAAGCTATTAAAGCTCAACGTGAAGTTAGCGACATGACAAATGAATTATTAAAGAAAAACGCTGACACACTTAAAATGAACTCTATAGAAGCTGCAAAAGAAAGTGAACGCGGTGTTGTTGACATGGAAACATTGAGACACACTAACCAAAGCTTGATTTCTACACTTGATGAAGTTGTAAAAATTCAAGAAGAGGGCAAAGCCAGACGTAAAAGTGCAGAAATTGAAATTCAAAAACTTGAAACTGAGCTAAAAACTAAACTCCTTGACATAAGAAGCTAGTTATTAGAACAAACAAAACACGTAAAACTAATAAAAAATAACTAATCAATATTGTTATTATTATTTTAGTTTTCGACTGCTATACTTGCCTAAACTTATTTAACATAGGGGGGATTTTGATGAGGGCTTTGACTATATTCACAGTCGCTATTCTAGCTGTAGCTGTGATTTTTACGAGTTCTATCTCGGTCTTTGCGGGAAGCACCGTCAACACCATACCTGAAAAACCAGCTAATTCCTTTGTTTCGGATATAGCCAACATGCTCTCAACTGGCACTGAAAGTGATGTTATTCAAAGAAACACGCAGTTAGACGATGAGACTATGGGAATATACGTTTTAACTGTAAATGGCACCGGTGAGGATACTCTTGAAGATTTTGCCAAAAAGGTTTTTGTGAATTGGGAAATCGGCGGAGAAACCAGCTCGGGAATACTATTTTTGATTAACAAAAACACATCGGTCGACGAAAACGAAACTTATTATGTTTTGGTTGGAGAGGGACTAGATGACTATTTTGGAAATGATGTTTTAAGAGATTTCATGGAAGACGAAGTAGAACCTGTTTTTGCGGAAGGTGACTATGACGATGCGGTTGACACTTTTGTGAAAAATTGTGTGGAAACCATCACAGGAATTGAAAGCGTGATAATCGACACCACTCCAATACCAGGAGGTGTTGTTGAGGGAGATAAAGATGATGAAGAGAAAGATATTTGGGGTATCATTTTTGATGTCATTAAAACAATTTTCTTAATTATTTTGCTTTTAGCTGCAATTGTGATAATTCTTTTAATTATGCTAAATATCCGAGCTCAAAAAATTCGCCAAAAACGTCGCACAGCAAGAAAAAATATTCGCAAAAACAATGCTAAAAAATAATTAAACGGGTTGTCACATTAGCGACTTTACCCGCCTGAAAAAACAAACAAGTGTAGGTGTTGTTGCATTAAGGAATTTTCTCGTCAAATTGCATAAACTGAATTAGATGTTTTAGCCTTGCGGGTGTCCGAAAAAAATACGTTAAAAACACACGGACACCCGCAAGGCTA
>CAYJBU010000018.1:0-1952 GCA_964368155.1 uncultured Eubacteriales bacterium
ACGGATTTTTACCTGCTGGTCTGTTTGGGTTTTGTATTGGTTTGACTATATTATACATCATCATTATTAAAATGTAAATATAAAAGTTATAATTTTAGCCTAAAAGCACGACAAAAAATAGACAAAACATATAAAACACTTTGGTAAAAGTAGCATAATATGCTTTGCCTAGATTTATTCTTATTGTATTAGAAAAAATGTTTACCTTCAATCTTAGGTAACTCGTCAATCAAAACTTTTCTTTCATCTTCACTCAGTGGTTTTGTTATTTTGTCAATATTTTCTACCGCGAAAGAAAAACACTCGAAATTCCCAGGAGGAACAAGAGAAACAGCTCCTTTATCATAGGCAAATTTCATTGCTGCTATTCTAAACTCAACTTCATCAGCTGGTATAGGCTTACACCAAGATTTTGGATATATAGAATTTTTCTTTTCCTCGTCGCTTTCCCACGCACTGTAAATCATAGATTTCATTCCAAGAATTCCAACGCCTTTTTCGTTACACTTCTCAATGACGGAATTCCCAAAACCCTTTGCTTGAATTAATCCCCAGTTTATTGGGAAAAGAATAGTTTCGAAATCGTAATGCTCCAATGCTCTTAGCGCAGCTTGCTCGCTGTGACAAGTAATCCCTAAATGTTTAAACACTCCCTGCTCTTTCATTCGAAAAATTGGTTCGAATGCACCCCCCTTTGCAAAAACTGCATCTACTTCCTCAACTGTAGTTATAGAATGTAATTGATAGTTGTCTAAGTAATCTGTATGAAGCATCTCCAAACTTTTCTCAATTTCAGACTTTGCACCCTCTGCATCTCTACTTGTAGTTTTACACGCAAGGAAAATATCTTTTCTATACGGAACAAGCGAGTTACCAAGTTTTTCTTGAGCATCTCCATATGAAGGCGCAATGTCAAAATAATTAATCCCTTTTTCAATTGCATACGCCACATATTTGTCAGAGTTATCTTGTCCTTCTTGCATCGAAACAATTCCACCGTAAAAAACTTTTGAAATCTCCATGCCAGTTTTTCCTAAAATCGATTTAATCATAATAGTGATACTCCATTCTGTCGCTTTGCGACGACATATAAAAATTGAAATGAACTCTTACCCCGCAAAGAAAAAGATATGATAAGAGTGATAATCGCACAACACACGTTGCACAAAATGATACACAGTGCAATAAATTCAACTATGTATAGCTTGAACTTAAAACAAACTATACTCCACATTTTTAATCTATTTCATCTATTGGCTTTGGTTTAGCAAAGAAATACCCTTGTGAAAAATTAATCCCTTTATTCTTAACATACTTTTGTACAACATCGTTTTCAACAAACTCTGCAACTGTATCAGCATTCATTCTTCCTGCAAGATAACAGATTGAATCGAGAACAATTTGATTATCAGAATTATTGACTAAATCTTTAATAATAGAACCATCTATCTTAATAAAATCAGGTTTTATCGAAACAATTGAAGTAAAAGTTGAATAGCCTGAACCAAAATCATCAATTGCAATTTTAGCACCAATGCTATGAATTTTTTCAATAAATTCAAACAATACATCAAGTTGAGAAAAATCTTCCGTTTCTAAAAACTCTATGACGATATTGCGAGGATTAGGAAACGCTTTTAACTGCTCTATCAACCAGTGTCTAAACTTTGAAGAAATAATATCATACTTGGAAATATTAATCGAAACTGATTCATCTCGATTTCTAAAATCTACAAGTACTTTTTCAATCATTAACATGCTGATTTTATTATAGAATTTATATTTTTTTGCAATATCAAGAAACGTAAACGGTGAGTAAATCTTACCATCAACATCTACAATTCTGATAAGTGCTTCATACTTATCTATACAATTTGTATCATTATTATAAATCCCTTGATAAAAAGGAGTTACGCAATTTCTGTCTATCGCGCGTTTCAGAAGTTCTATAC
>CAYJBU010000018.1:1962-2501 GCA_964368155.1 uncultured Eubacteriales bacterium
TCGCAAACAATGAATGTTTCTTGACTATCTTTAATCTTTAAAAGCATATTCATTCCACATTCAATGGGATTATTCCGATTTAACAACAAAACTAGCCTACTTACATTTGTAATAGCAGTATTTTGTGAGGTAGCGTAGCCATATGATTTATGGATAAACTTACAAATATCAATAAAGGTTGTTTCGTCCACCTCGTTATCACAGGTAAAAAGCAAGGTTTTATAATTTACTAGGTATAGCTTTAGGTTATACTTATCAAATTTTTTGAAAATCAATGGAAGTAATTCATCCAACAACTCTTTACTGAATGCATAGAATTTTTCTAATCCCATAAAAGCTATAGTAATATCTGCTGTTTGGCTTTCTACAAAACACACTTTATTATACCCAATACTCTTATTATCAATTTCAAATTGAAAAACATTAGGCAACCCAGTATTATTATCAATGTTCCTCCGCTCAATATCGTTCACATCATTAGCTTTAATAGCATTAATAAGCTCGATATTTGTCGAACTTGATAATATATTTTCACGTTG
>CAYJBU010000018.1:2511-14820 GCA_964368155.1 uncultured Eubacteriales bacterium
TCTCTGCAGCTTTTAAGAGAAAGTTGTCATCTCCACTAACTACATCGTTCTTTTCAAGTGCAATATAATCCGGAATAACATATTTATCTACTTCACTAAAAGAACTAAAAACATAAGCCCCGTTGTATAAAGAGTTTCTTCCGTTTTTATATCCTATTTCCCCCCAAAGAAAAATACCACAAATATCATTGTTAATAAAAGGAGTGACTTCCCATTGTGCGCAATTTTTCAGAAACAATTTGCGAAAATAGCACGAATAGCAGAACAAATTTTCTGATGGAATGTCAAGAATGTAAGCGCATAAATTATATGTATCTTTAACTACTATTGACGGGTTAACATAGCCTACTCTAAATTTTGTGTTATCATATAAATTAGAAGTATACAAAGAGAGTTTACCTGTTTCTTCATCAATTCTGGTAAACCTTCCGCTTTTGTCATCTTCCAAAATAATAGGAAAATGTGTTAAATAGTCTAAATTTGCAATTTCTTGCCAGTTATTATAATCGTTAGTATCGTCTTTGGTCAAACTCAAAAAATCGTACATCCATTTAAGACCTTCGACTCCTTCAATTTCATCAATATAACATCCGGACATTTTTGTAATTTTATATTCCTGTGAAATTGGTTCTTGAGAAGTTGACACATTTACAAAATGGTGTGTATCTTTCCCTGTGGCAACATAAGTATAAATTGAATTCTCAAAAAATCCAGTTTCATCTAAAAGAAATCCTTTAAAGTTATCAACATCCAAATGACTTCCAACACAGCCTCCCACTAATTTAATCAGTGGAGAAAACTTATTGAACTCATTCAAAAAGTCGTACACCAAATCATAGCCATCAATCAAAATATGTACTGGTGATTCTGTATCTGATAGCACAGCAATATATGATGAATAGATTTCCTTAGCCAATTCAGCTGGAGTTTTATTTTCATATGAAAAAACTTTTGTAATCAAATCTGATGTTACATAATGTTCGAAAAGAATCATGGTCTTTTCACGCATTTGCAATCCGTTGTAAAGAACGGCTTCCGAAGAGCATGTACCAAAAACCGTTGAATTGGGAAAATTTTCTTTAATCTCTTTTGCTAAAGACAAGGCTTGCTCCTTGTCCCCACTCGATGAAATAATCTTAACAAAAAACGGATAATTCTTATAAGGATTGTTGCTCTCCAAAAATTGAATAAACTTTGTTTCATTTTGATATAAATGAGAAAATTTTAGCATGACATCTTGCTCCTTTGCAATTAGCTGAACGTTGAACAACTATTGCAACCGGCTAACCTTCTATAAAAATAGTTAGGTCCCCTGGCTTTGCGCCACTGCTTTTCAGCAGTTTTGCCTTTTTAGGTAGTTAAAGAAACTCAGCGATATTTCAATTTGTAAACGATGAATAATCATTTAATATCACTTTAATTCTAACAGATTTTTACAGATTATACAAGTTAAATAATTATAAATAATTTATTAAATTATTTCTGTTTCGATACTATAATTTATAGACTCTTACAATATAACTAAATTACTCATTGTTACTCATCTCAATTTGTACTCCTTGCACGCAAGAAGGTATGCCTCAATATTTTCAACAGGTACTTCGGGTTCCAATAAATGAGTTGGAACAGGGATTAATCCCCCTAACTTGCCAGCTATATCAAGATTTTTGAAAACCTCTTCCCTCACCTCTTCCGGAGTTCCAAAAGGCATAGTAGTTTGTGTTCCTATAGTTCCATGAAATGCAATTTTCCCACCATACTTTTTGTGTATCTCAGCAAAATCCATACATTCAGGCTGAATAGGATTTAATATATCTACCCCGACTTCAATCAAATGTGGTATGAAAGGTTCAACAAAACCACAAGAATGATAAGCTACTAATATATCTGGATTGATTTTTTTAGCAGTGTCAATCACTTTTTTTATTCTAGGTTTAAGCCACTTTACATAAATATCTTCACTCATCATTATTGTTTTTTGCATTCCTATATCGTCGCCTACCCACAATATATCACAACCTGCTCTCGCATAAAACTCTGCTTGTTCAATTGAAAGATTAGTGACCATATCCAAGACATATTCAGCAAGCTCTTCATCACAAATCATGTCCATCATCAATCTTTCCATGCCACGAATTGCCCATGCTCTCTCCCAAATTGTTTGCGCTAAACCACCAATAACAATTAAATCTTCACTCTTCTTCTTGCTATTTATTTCCATCGCTTCTTCAAGCCACGCATCATCATGTATAGCTTGGGCAAACGGAAATTTCTTTAACTCGTCTAAAGTCTCTGCTTCGCTTAGAGGATTTCGAAGATATGTCATATGCATCGCCGCTTCACTTCCCGGTTCATGTCCAACACCGTAACAGTCAATTTTAGCCCCTTCTTTTAATCCTCCTTTAAAGAAAGAGTAATATTCCTCATCGCTCCTCTCCACTAATCTCAAAGACGGACTACCTGCAAAATATTCTGGAATTTCATGTTTTTTCTTAAATTGGTTTATTCGTTCTTCGTAGTTTTCAGTTAAATAAGGACAGAGATTATATTGAGTTGGAATTTCTTCATAACCTTGGTAATTAACTATTGAAAAAAAATTTTCTCTTTTTGTCATGTTCATTGTCTTAACCCTTTCCGACTAATAATACTTTAGTTTATTTATGTGCATAAAGTCAAAATTGTAAAATTTGGCTGAAACAGATTTTTTTCTTCGGATACATTATTCAAACAAATTTTTACAATTTCCTTGACTAAACCTAATATATACTATATTATAACTATTAATATAAAAAATCAATGTTAATTTAGGTGAAATAATATGTCAAATTTGGTCAATGAGATATTAGGTAACAAAGACTCAGCAGTTTGCTATCGTAAAATCGGTGATATGCAGAAAAATTACACTTTAGCGTGCGGATTTTTAAGAAAAAACCAGCAAGACTACAAAAAAACACTTATGCTTGATTACTATGGAGGTTTGTTTCTATTCTCCGGAGAAGGCGTTTATCATGATGAAGTTAACACAATTGAATTCGAAGCAGGAGACTTTATTCAAAGGCTTCCCTATCAAAGTCATTCTACAACGATATCCAAGAATTGCGATTGGTTAGAATTTTTTATATGTATTGATACTTCAAGCTACAAAAACCTGGTAAATATGGGTTTAATGTCAAATTCTCCTGTACTTAAAGGAAATCTCCCAGCTGAAATAATTGAAATGTTCCCGTTGTTTTATCTAAAGCTTGTAGAAGCAACCGAATCCGAACTAATTGATTTGTTTTTCGAAGCATGCAATATGTTGTGTAAGATTACCGCTCACATGAAGCAAGAGGACTCTTCAAAAGAAATTATAGCCAAATCATTAGAATTCATTAATAATCACAATGGAAAAATTAGTGGAAAAGATTTATCAAAAATGATTTCTGTGCCATATGAAACTTTCAGAAAAAAATTTCAAAAAACTATGGGAATTTCACTTAGCAAGTATATTGTTCTGTGCAGAATAAGTAAAATTAAAGAAGCTTTATTGAACAGCGACCTCAGCCTCTCCGAGATTGCTTACGATTTTGGCTACTCTGATTACTTTAGCTTTTCAAAGCAATTCAAACAATACAATTTTATGTCACCATTTGAATATCGAAAAAAATATAAGTTAACTTAATATATTCATTCTTTTAAGTTAGAGCTATTTTATTTTTTTAACTAGCATAAATGAAATTCATCTATCATTCGAAAAAGCTTCCCTTGCTGCTGAGAATGCAAAACTTTCAGTAGCACAGAACTTAATTTATTATTAGGAAAAAGTATTCAAAAAGAAATTTGCTACCACGCCAGCCAAATATAAGAAGGCTTTTTTTCTAAGCAATTATTAATCTGCTGTAATAATTAATTCCCTTCTTTGATGAAATCATACATATACTTTCGCTTCCACAAACCATTTATCATCTTCATGAAACAGATAGGTTTCCTTTCCGCTAATGACTACTGTATATCTGATACCTACACCGCCAACCTTAGTTGAAGCGGCTCGGCACTTGCTGATAAGTCTATCTATTTCATACGCCCGACCATCTTCCCAAATAACCGAGAGTGGACGAATTTTTCCTTCTTTATCGTTTTTAAGTATTACATCGACATACGTCTTTCGTAATCGTTCTTCCATTGCTTACTCCTTACTGCACCATGCCCGTGGGCATTATGACCCCTGTGTCCATCACTTTCGGTAGCTTCAAGTTTTGGCAAAGGACAGCATTTTTAATGGACTCTTTCCCAAAACGAACCCTTATATTTTCTATAGCAAGGTCTAGTTTCTCTCGTTTTTCAATTTGCCTGACATTTGTGAAAATGTCAATCTGTATGGGTGTATCTTCCTCTATCAAGTTAATAGCTCGGACAGTCACAGATCGAATTTCATATTGCCAATTATATTGTTTTTCGAACAATTCATACGCTTTTTGTGACAAAAGAATAGCACTTTGAGTTGGAAAAGACAGCTTACACTGCCACTCTTTTGTGACTAGTTGATTGTTTCGAATGCTGATAGCAACTCCACATGCAATTTTTTTATGCTTTCTAAGTTTAGTGCCTATATCTTGGGATAGCATTAATATCACACGCCACACTTCTGCAGAATTTTCCAAATCTTGTATTGTTGTAATTCCGTGACCGACACTTTTAATTGGAGAAACAAAGTCCGAAGCCATAACTTTCGATACATCAAAACCGTTTGCAAATTGCTTTAGTCGAACCCCGTTAATTCCAAGTTTAGATTTCAAAAATCGCTCATCTGTCAGTGCTAAATTACCAATTGTGTGTATTCCATAACTTTGTAAAACCTTATCTGTTGAACGACCAACCCCTAATAATTCATTTGCAGGTAAATGCCATATTTTTTCTTTAAAATCTTTTGGATAAAGACAAGTTATAGCATCAGGTTTTTTCATATCAGAACCAAGTTTTGCAAAAACCTTGTTGTAACTAACCCCGATAGATACAGTGACACCAAGTTCAAACTTTATAGTTCGTCGGATTTCTTCTGCGATTTCCTCACCACTTCCCATAACTTTGCTTCCTGTAATATCAAGCCAACACTCATCCATGCCGTATGGTTCAACCAAGTCAGTATAACGAGAGTAGATATCTTTTGCCAATTTAGAAAATCTTAAATATTGCTCAAAGTTTGGCGGAACAACTACAATATCCTTGCACTTTTGCCTTGCCTGCCATATTGCTTCACCTGTTTGCACCCCAAAAGCTTTTGCTTTATAATTTTTCGCAAGTATAATACCATGGCGATGTTCTACCGAACCGCCAACAGCCACAGCCTTATCCTTTAGTTCTGGGTTTAGCATACATTCTACACTTGCGTAGAAGTTATTCATGTCGCAGTGCAGTATTACTCGCTCTTTCAATTTTCAGCACCCCCTTTCAAGTTTACTCTTGACAAAATGTGAAGTTAGATATATACTAAGTGTAGATAAACTTCACATTTCCATTATACACATTCAAACTTCACTTGTCAATAAAAAAGTGAAGTTTAAGATAACAATTTTTAAGGAGATTATTATGACTTTTGGCGATAAAGTAAAATCAGCTCGCAGTAAACTTGGTATAACCCAAGAAGAAATGGCTGAAAGAATGGGAATTTCAAGGAGAGCTTATATCTCCTATGAACAAGACAAATCACGCCCAAGAGGAATTGAACAATATAAAAAACTTGCAAAAGCATTAGAAGTTAATGTAAATTATCTGCTTACAGAAAACGACGAATTTGTTGCACAAGCACACGATAAATATGGTGCACGGGGTGTAAAACAAGCAGATGAACTTATAAATCAAATGAGTGCACTATTTGCTGGTGGCGAACTTTCGCCAAATGACAAAGATGCAGTTATGAGAGCAATGCAACAAATATACTGGGATGCTAAGGATGAAAATGTTAAATACACTCCTAAAAAGTATTTAACAAACAAAAATAAATAGGAGGTGTTCTGCTATGAGAAACAGCGAGTATATTTACAAAAAAGCTAGCGAAATCGCAAGAAAGGCAGGCACTCGAAACCCTCTAAAAGTTGCACGTGATTTAGGAATTGAAGTATATAAAAATAGTGAATTAACTGACTTGCTTGGATTGTATACTGTAATCAAAAAAAAACGAGCAATTGTTGTGAATAGTAGTCTTGAAGAATATATGCTAAACATGGTAGTTGCGCACGAGATAGGTCACGATATATTGCACCGTGAAGAAGCTAAGACGAATGCAATGCACGAATTTGAGCTTTTTAACATGAAAGACAATAAAGAATATGAAGCGAATGTATTTGCGGCACATTTGCTACTCGATACCGATGAAACTCTAATAATGGCACAAGAGGGTATTGATGTCGCTAGCATTGCTTGTAATATGTGCGTTAACATTAACCTTGTGTTGATTAAATTAAACGAGCTTATTGCTTTGGGCTATGACTTGCGCATGCCAATGGATACCAAGAAAAATTTTTTGAAGGATATAAGAGTGTAACTCGCACACATGAACACTCTACAAATTTTTTTCAACCTCAACAAATTAGCACATAATAACACTCACATAAAGAAAAAGAAAAACAATTGACATTTTAACCCTTTTATTATATAATACATATTGTCTGTCGGAGGGTGAATTATACAAAGAATACACTGGATAAGATGACAAATCGGAAGATTTTGTTGTCCTATTCAGTTTTTTTATTACCTTATCAGAAAATATTATATTATAGGTGAAATTATGAATATTCAGATTTCAGATAGCTTTTCATATAAAAAGCTAATCATTTTTACAATACCCTCGATTATAATGATGATAATTACATCAGTTTATGGCGTTGTCGATGGCTTATTTGTATCAAATTATGTGGGCAAGGAAGCTTTTGCATCACTCAATCTAATTATGCCATTTATCATGATTTTTGGTGCATTTGGATTTATGCTTGGAACAGGTGGTTGTGCATTAGTTGCAAAATATTTAGGAGAGCAAAACAAGAAAAAAGCAAACGAAGTATTTACAATGATATTTGTAACACTGTTTATCGGCGCAACTCTTCTTGCAACACTTGGAATAATATTTATTGAACCGATTGCAATAGCACTTGGCGCAACTCCCGATCTGCTAAAAGACTGTGTCACATATGGAATCATTAGCTTAATCGGAATTCCTGCATTTATCCTGCAAACATCTTTTCAACCATTTGTAGTAGTCGCGGACAAACCAAGAATGGGCATGATGCTATCTATTGCATCGGGTGTTGCAAATATTGCGTTAGATTTTTTGTTTATCGTTGTGTTCAAATGGGAAATTGCAGGGGCTGCTCTTGCTACTATTACCGGTCAAATAATAGGTGGCATTATACCTCTTGTTTATTTCATGAGTAAACGAAATAATAGTAGTCTGCATTTCACAAAGTTCAAATGGGACTTCAAGGCATTATTCCAAAGTTGTTCCAACGGAGCATCAGAAATGATGAACTCCGTTTCTATGTCACTTGTAAACATGCTGTATAATTTGCAACTCATGAAATTCATAGGCCAAAATGGTGTGTCAGCTTATGGAATTATTATGTATATATCCTTTGTTTTTGTGTCTACATTTATAGGATATACAATTGGGTCATCGCCAATTATAAGCTATAACTATGGAGCTGAAAACTACGCAGAACTTAAATCCATGTTTAAAAAGAGTATTGTTTTAATGATAAGTACCTCAATTGCCTTAACTGCTATTGGAATTGCTTTTGCACGTCCGCTTGCAACGATATTTGTAGGTTTTGATTCAGAACTTTTAAAGTTATCTGTGTTTGCACTAGCGATTTATTCTACATCTTATGTTTTTGCCGCTATTAACATCTTTGCTTCTGCTTTTTTCACTGCACTGAATAATGGTAAAATTTCAGCATTCATATCCTTTTTGAGAACTTTGGTACTACAATCTACTATGATTATGTTGTTGCCACAAGTTTTTGATGAAATAGGTCTATGGCTTGCTATTCCTGTTGCAGAACTAATCGGAGTAGGCATTTCAATATTTTTCTTTGTAAAATATAAAAAAAGATATCATTATTAAGGAGGATAAGTAAATGAATAGAATTATTACAATTAACAGAACATTCGGTAGTGGAGGTAGAGAAGTTGGAAAGCGCCTTGCTGATTCATTGAAAACAGCTTATTATGACAAAGAACTACTTGCTAAAATTGCAAAAGAAACTGGACTTGCCGAGGTATACATCAAACACTATGATGAATCTGCTACAAGAACTTTTCAATTCACATTCGGTCGTTCTATTCCCTTCTACCGACAATCACCTACTGAAAAAATACAAATTGCAGTTGCTAAAATTATGAAAGAAGTAGCTGAAAAAGGTGACGCTGTTTTCATTGGAAGATGTTCGAACTACATTCTTCGAGACAGTTCTCCATTCAAAATCTTTATTTACGCATCAGATATGAATTTTCGAGTAAGTCGCTGTTTTGATAAAGTTCCACTGGATAAGGATAAAGGCGAGACAAACATGATTAAAGAAATCTTAACAGTAGATAAAAAAAGAGCAAAGTACCACGAACTTTACACAGGACAAAACTGCCATGATATGGAAAATTACAACCTTTGCATTGATACATCAAAATTTGGTATCAAGGGTACAGTTGATATTATCTTAAAAGCTTTAGCCTGACCGAAATTATCCGAACCCGTTTTAAAAGCAATTTGTGGGCTTTCTAACTTTCTCAAAGTCTTTTGTAAGAATCTAGCCTTGCTTCAAGTCTTTTCCTTGTTATTAAACCCACAAAATGTTTTTAAAATCTTTAACCCCAAAAGAGTAGATTATGTTATTTAACAAGGAAGAAGACGACGTTTAAATCACAACTTTAGTGCAAAAGCTAAATAAAGCATAGTAGGGACAGGTTTCCATGCCTGTCCAAAAATAATCAAATTTTTTCCTGTTTTGTGGGAGGGCGTGCCCTCCCCTACTTTTTGTTCATTTTTAACTTAATGCGACAGCCCCCTCCCGTACTTTTTGTTCAGCCCCTTTTGGGGCTGTTTTTTCTTTAATGCTGCACCTCTTTTTTGTTGCGATCAGGCTACTACATCACAGATTACAAAAGAGATTATTAAATAAAAAAACAGTATTGAATGGTTATTTTTCCAAAAAAACAGAATAATAAGATTACCCCAAAACAACATTGTTTATTTTCACTAATAATTTTGGATATTTTTATAATAATTGGAAAATTTTAGTCTTCGTCTATTTTTATCAATAAAATCGATTGACAATCTGCTATTCGTTTGGTACAATACAACTATGATAACGTTTCCGAAAACGTTATCATAAATCGCAATCGGAGGTGAGTAAATGACAATTAAGGATATAGCCAGAGAATGTGGTTGTTCAGTAAGCACCGTATCAAGAGTAATTAACGAGCAACCAGGTGTAAAAAAAGAAACTAAGGAAATCATCTTAAAAGTAATAAACGAGCGCAATTTTGTTCCTAACGTAAATGCAAGAAACTTAAAAAGCATTGAGTCCGAAAACATCTTGATTGTTGTATGTGGCATGAAAAACATGGTGTTTGCAAGCATGGTAGAGATTATACAATCTGAAATAAATTTTTATCAAGCATATTCTTTTGTTCACTACTTGCCTGAAAGCGAAGATATTTTATACTCTACAAAAAAATTATTGAAAGAAATAAAACCAAAAGGAGTAATTTTTCTTGGAGGAAATATCCTCGGAAATGAAAACGAGCTAAAAGATATCGAATTACCATGTATTTTTGTTACAACCTGTGCGCAACATATAAATAAAAAAAATATAATGAGTATTGCGATAGATGACTTTTATGCAGGAAAATTCGCTACAGAGCACTTGTTATCGCTAAATCACAAAAAAATTGGAGTTATTTCAGGAAATCTTAACACAAGTAATGCTTCTAAATTAAGGTATGCGGGGTGCAAAAAAGCTTTTAAAGATGCGAATATCTCTTTCGATGAAGCGAATGTGGTATATTCAAAATTTTCCTACAAAGCTGCATACGACGCTACTAAAGAATTGTTAGATAAACTTAGCGGTTTGACTGCAATTTTTGCTATGAGTGATGTTATGGGAATTGGCGCAATATCCGCAATAGTTGACAGTGGTTTAAAAGTTCCCGATGATATTAGTGTAATGGGTGTGGATGGAATAGAGATATCTCAGTTTTATACTCCTAAAATCACTACATTAAACCAACCTACTGAACAAATGGCAAAAATGGCAGTGAGAAGATTAATGGAGTCTGTTAATTACGGTTTTAGGCCATACTATAAATTGTTATTACCGGAATTAATTACAGGAAACAGTGTCAAAGCAATATAAAGGTATAAATGTATACAAAGTATGCATTAACATAAAAATTAAAAAAATCGGAGGTCACACTATGAAAAAATTTCTTAAAATGTTCGCATTAGCAATCACAACAGTTTTAATGGTATCTGTTATCACTGCGTGTTCTGCTCCTGCCGCCGAAGAGCTATACATCTTCAACACAAAAGGCGAAAATGCTGACGCAATGCAAGCAGCCGCAGACAAATTCACCGAAGAGACCGGTATTAAAACAAAAGTATTCTCTTTAGGTTCAGGTACTGACAGTTTGGAAATCATGAGAACTGAAATTAACTCGCAAAACAAACCTGCTATTTTCGCTGTTATGAATGCAGAATCTTTAGTAGAATGGGTCGAAAGTGGCTATGCACAACCGTTAAGTTCTGCTAAAACAGATGAATACAAAGCACTTATCGAAACTATTCCTGACGATTTCCATCTAACAATTGATGGTAGCACAAATTACGGAATTCCTTTTAATATCGAAGGATATGGATATGTAGTTGACACAACGATGTTATCCGATATTTTTGGAGTAGACGGAAAAGAAGTTGCAGATGCAATTAAAACTGCCACATATGAAGAATGGGAATCTACAGTATTAGCATTAACAGATTATATAGATAACGGAAATGCATCTACTGTTACTCTAAGTGGGCAATCATTTGATATGGCAGCAACAAAAACCGGAAAAGCTGCTACTTTAGAAGGCGTTTTCTCTACAGCAGGTTCTGAAAAATGGACATACGGCGACCACTTTATTAACGTTGCGTTAAACACTTCATTTGCTACACCATTTGATGCACAAAACGCTACAAAAGCTGATGTTGAAGCTCTAATCAGTCCATTGACTGCATATGCACAAGCATTAGATTTGAAAACAGGAAACGCAGTAACTGAAAGAAGTCCTGACTTCATCAATAGTACTACTAACGGATATGACGCTTCAGTTGAAAATCTAGCTTCTGGAAAAGCAATCTTCTTAAAACAAGGTAACTGGGTATACGGAAACTTTGCTAATACAAGTAATCCTGAAATCGTTGACACTCTAACTTTCGTACCGGTTAAAATGCCTTATACCGATGACATGGTTACAGTAGACGGAAGAACCGTCGAGAGCTTAAATTCTTCAATTCCTGTATTCGTTCCAAATTATTATATTATCAATGACAAAGTAAGTGATCAAGAAAAAGAGTGGGCAGAGAAATTCTTAGTATGGCTCAACACTTCTGAATCAGGACAAGAATTCGTTACAGAGCAAATGAACTTTATCCCTTACAATGCAGACCCAGCAACAACACAAGTTAGCAACTCATTAGGAAATTCAATCATTGAATATCTAAATTCTGGCGATGTTATTTCTAATCCATATGCTGGCGCACCTACTACTTGGACAGGTGATATTGTCGGAGCATATATCATGGAAAACTATTTGACAAAAGCAGAATGGACAGAGCAAGATTACGCAGATATCGCTCAATTTGCTTCTGATAAATGGATTGAAATGAAAGGTCTAAATTAACAGCACATTAACGCAATTGGGAAGTATCAAAATTTATATTTTATTGGTACTTCCCTTTTTATAAACGAAAGCTGGTGAAACATTTTGGAAAAACTATATAAAAAGTGGTTTAAATTTTTAACTCTACCTGCAATCATACTTTTTGTGTTTGTTGTTGCAATCCCATTTGTAGTAGGTATTGTACTCTCTTTCACTGCATGGAGAGGAACATATTTTAGCGGAGGCTCTTTTTTTGAATCCTTCGTAGGTTTTGATAACTATGTCAAAACATTCCAAAACAGCAACTTTATATCATCTTTCCTCAATACATTACACTATACCGGAATTATGATTGTGTCAGTTCTTATTTTATCTTTGACATTAGCATTGTTAGTTACTAGTATAAAAAAAGGCTCTGGT
>CAYJBU010000018.1:14830-22727 GCA_964368155.1 uncultured Eubacteriales bacterium
GGCTCTGGTTTATATCGTTCAACTTTCTTTTTACCTAACCTTTTAGGTGGATTGGCGTTGGGTTAAATTTGGAGTTTTGTTTTTGAAATTATTTTTTCACAAATGTTATTCAGCCCTGAAAGCCCAATTCATATACCTTTTCTAATGAACATGTTGCAAGATCATAATAAGGCTATTCTCGCAATGGCTATTGTATCAACTTGGCAAATGGCTGGCTATATGATGATAATTTTTGTAGCAGGTATTAACAATATTCCTGGCGACCTTTACGAGGCTGCGGATATTGACGGATGCAATGTTATTCAAAAATTTAAGAATGTTTCACTTCCACTATTAATGCCTTCATTTACAATTGTTATTTTTATGACACTTGCGAACTGCTTCAAAATGCTCGATGTTAATGTTGCACTCACAGAAGGCGATTTTAACACAAGGATGTTAGCATATCAAATCTTAAGAATTACAAGAGATTACAGCCCACCCGATTACGGTCAAGCACAAGCTCAAGCTGTTTTATTCTTTATCATTATCGCGTCAATCACTTTAGTTCAAGTTTCAATCACGAAGAAAAAGGAGGTTGAAATGTAATGACAATCGTGGAAAACAAACGACCATTAAGTAAAAAGCTAGGCACTTTTTTTAAGTATTTTGTGCTTACAATCTTTTCGTTAGTTACTATTTCGCCAGTTTTTCTTTTGATAGTTAACTCCTTTAAATCTCAAAGTGAGATTATCACGAACCCAATAGCAATGCCTAATACATTAGATTTCGGATATATTCTAAGTGCAATTGATCAAATTAATTTTATAAGTTCAATTCTACTTACATTCGCTATTACATCAGTTTCTTTAATTTTAATTCTTATAGCATCTTCCCTTGCTTCGTGGATGATGGTTAGGAACAAAACAAAATCTTCGGGATTGCTGTTTTTAGCATTCACATCTGCTATGCTTATTCCCTTTCAAGCAGTAATGTATCCATTATTATCAATGTTTGAAATGGCAGGACTAAAAAACATAGTAGGGCTAGTCATTATGTATGGCGGATTTGGAATGAGCATGAGTGTCTTCCTATTTCACGGCTTCTTAAAAAGTGTACCACAAGAAATTGAAGAAGCAGCCGTTATAGATGGCTCTGGTCCAATAAGAATGTTTGGAACAATAATTTTTCCATTGCTTAAAAGCACCACTGTTACAGTTATTATATTGAACGCAATGTGGATTTGGAACGACTATTTGCTCCCATTTTTAGTAATTGGAAATAGCCCTGGAACCAAAACTCTTACGCTTGAGTTATATTTCGCAAAGCTGACTTCTGGACAATATGGAAATCCATGGGAGCTAATTTTCCCAGCAGTTTTCGTTACAATAATACCAATACTTATACTATTCTTGCTTTTGCAAAAATATATAGTTAAAGGTGTTACAGACGGAGCAGTTAAAGGTTAATAATAATAAAAAAATAGCAGTAAAGAGTCATGACTTTTTACTGCTATTGCTCAACATTTAAGCTATAGACAAAGATTGATATATGGTTAGTGGAGCAAGAATACGGAGGAAAAATGATTTATAAAAATGTATCTAAAATAGACGATAAGTTATCTGCAATCGGCTTAGGTTGCTGGAATTTCGGTGGAGATTGGGATGACCACAGTGAACAAACCTGTATCGAAATAGTTCATGAAGCTATTGATATGGGAGTAAATTTTTTTGATGTTGCACCAGTATATGGACACGGAGTTTCGGAAACTATCTTGGGCAAAGCGTTAAAGGGAAAAAGGAATAAAGCTTTTATCGCATCTAAAGCTGGACTTGTTTGGAACGAAAAAAAAGAAACGAAAAATGATTTAAGCAAAAAAAGCATACTGGAAGAGATTGATGTAAGTCTAAAAAGATTAGAAACCGACTACATTGATTTGTACCAAATGCATTGGCCTGACCCATCAACTCCACTTGAAGAAACAGCAGAAGCACTTAATATACTTAAAAAATCAGGGAAAATCAGATATATCGGTTTAACTAATTATTCTGTTGCTGATATCCTGACGATGATGAGCATATGTGAAATTAGCTCTCAACAAGGACTATACAATATGTTTGAGAGAAACCCAAAAACCTATCACACAATTCCATTAGCATACAAAACAGAAAAAGAGATTTTTCCTTTAGTAAAAAAACACGGTCAAGCATTTTTACCTTACAGCCCAATGTTCCAAGGCTTACTTGCAGGAAGATTTTTAGACGGAGTTAAGTTCTCTGAAAATGATGTTAGAAGTGCAAATCCTAAACTATCTGGAGTTGAATTTGAAGAATATCTAGCTGCGGCAAATCAATTGAAATTATTCTCTAAAGAAATTGATAAACCTATGAGCCAAATAGCACTAAACTGGCTTATAGATAAAGAAGAGGTCACTTCTGTAATAGGTGGAGTTTCATCTGCCCAAGAATTAGCAAACAATGTCGCTTGCACTAATTGGACACTTGATAACTCTATGAAAGAAAGAATCGAACTTATAATTAAACCTTTTGAGAATAAATAAACTTGGGATAATAGCAGTCGCATTACCAAATCTCTAATAATAATAAACACGCTATCGTAAGAGCAGGCTTCCATGTCTGTCCGATAAGCAACAATTTCTCACCTGTTTTTGGGGAGGGCTTTCACACCCTCCCCAAAACTTTGCTTATTTTCACTTTTTGCGACAGTTCTTTTGTGTCAAATTAGATAATTTTATATTCAAGCGTTTCCAAATCTACGTCTAATGCAATTTCACCTTCGCTGTTTTTCCAAGAAAGAGAAAATCCTTTCTCCGAGATTTTCGAGCTAAATTGCGAGTTAAAACCAAACGCTTTATGAGTGTTTCTAAGCTTTATTAGCTCCACTTGTTTCATGTCGATTTGAGAGGACAATTCAGCTTTTGCAATGTTTGTTCTGTTTATTTCCTTATGCCCTCCGGCACCTGCTGCTTTTACTGCCTCATGGTTATTTTTCCCTTTATACAAATCCAAATACCAAATTTGTGGCTTGCCCGGCATAAACATTTGAATAGCACGAGCCAAGTGCATTTTCTTATCATTTTCGCCCAATGCGCTATAATATGTCGCATTCACTTGATAATACATATTTTTTTGACCATGCAACTCTTTGACATATCCACCTCTTGCAACAATTAATTTTATTAATGTCTCTATTTCGCTCTCCTTTAAAATTCCTTTTAAATCCAATAACGGAATTCCATCATGACACCCTAGCATGTTAACTGTTTTTATTCCTTTGTCGACAATCTCATTTGCCCAACACATCAAATTCTTAGGATTCTTATTTTCGATTGCATCAATTACAAGACCTGGCATAAAAAAGTCATATGTCATATAGCCTTTTTCATGTAGCTTTTCATAAATCTTCTCTTCATATGTTGCATGGATTTCAGGCAATAAAGTTAGACCATAATTATTAGCCAATGAAGACACTTTCTCTAAAACTTCCCATGTTTCTGGGTCGTTTAAGAAATTTTTCTTTCCTACAGCTTTTGGAGCATAAGCAAAAGCGTCTAGTCGAACAATTTTCGCTCCATAACCGTGTAGTTTTTTAAGTGTTTCATCATAGAAGTCCCACACAAGCGGCGACTTAATATTTAAATCCATTTGCCCTAAATACTCTGTGTTACTTTCAAGTAATTTTATAATTTTACTAGAATCTCTACCCTTATAGTCTATATCCTCAGGCCTCTTCCCTATTTTAAGTTCTGCTTTTATATGCTTTAACAAAACATCAGCCGATGAATACTGAATGTTCAATAACTTCATCAAATCTTGTGTAGATATATCTTTATACTTCACTTCTTGGTAAAAAGTGTTCCAATATGGCTCACTAGTACCGTCAGGCATTTTCACCATAAGAATTGGAAGACCCTCTTTTCTAAAGAACATGTCCTTAATCAATTCACTATTTGGTTGAATATATCCTTTATCTGTCAACTCGCCGTTGCCTTTCCAAAACTCATTCCAGTTTATAAAAAAATCTTTGTATTTCGAGTTTTGTCCTTTTAAAATCAAATCTTGAAATTGATTTGATAATACGGATAAATGATTTAAAATAAAATCTAGTTTTAAATCAATCCCCAATTTTTTGATGTCTTCGATGTCATTAACACACACAAACTCGTTGTTCAAGCTGTAATCGATTACAGAAAATCCCCTGTCAAGGTCAGAGTTAAACATACTTGGTAATATATAGAATGACTCAAAAACATCTTTCATTTTCGGATCAGATAGCAGCTCAACAGTATTGCTAAGATTTTCACCCAAGCTATCAGGATAGGCATTAAGCATTGCTCCGCAACCAGTCATATTTTCTCCTCCAATCTTTTCTCAAATTCTTCTCTTGTAATTATATCGCCTTCAAATGTCATAATTATATTTGCATTTCTCACCTGAGAGTACAAAAGTTTTTGCTCCGCTTCCAACACGGCATTAATAAAATGATTGTCTAATTCTTCCGCTCTCCTATTTCTTTCTTTTCTTCTTTGCTCAGTTTTTTCATAGGAACTATCTAAATACAGTCTCACGTCAACATTTTTCAATTCATCACTGTTTGAATGAGTCCACTCAAGGATTAGGATATCAGTATTTGAAACATCAACCTCTTCATAGTATATCGAGCTTTCATCATTCCCCATGTGCTTTAAATACAAATTATTCAAGCCTTTAGTAAATTTATCAAGCAAATCGTTTACTTCACCAAAATCCTGTTCCTTTTTTGTTCCAAGATAGCTTTCAAGTCCTTGCTTTCCACCATCAAGATAACATTTATACCAATCATATTCTGCTAAATATTTTGGATTAGCATCATCTTTTTCAAGTTGTATTTTTTTTATTATGCTATAATAATCGTTCTTATAAACACCAGAACTAACCATGTTCAAAAGTGCTGATTTTCTAAAAACGTTTAAACGCTCTGCATCGTTGTAATTTGGAATTCTCCTTGGGTAATTATCCCCACTCACGACAAGAGAGTTCAATCCGTTAATGTCAAAGACATGCACTAGCAACTTTGCAGTGCTTGATTTCCCAGAGCCCGACCCTCCACTTACCGAAACAACTATCTTTTCCTTGTTTACTGGATTTTTGAACATCTCCTTAAACAAAACATTAATTTTGATGAGTTGGTCTTCGTGAAAAGGAATATTATTTTCAATTAAATATTCAGCGGTGAGTTTTTTTATCTCTTCTGTTTTAATAAAAAATTTACTCATTTTTAACCTCCAAAATTATTCATAATAAATATTTATTTACACTGATTTTATTATACTACAAAACCAAAAAAAATTAATGTATTATATGTAAAATTTATGAAATTATTATTACTTTATCGAATAAAAAGCAAAACAAATCATTGCATACACGAAAACAACTTGAACTTTTACACAAGTTGTGATAATATGATAATCAGTTATTCCCATAAAATTAGTATAGGAGTTGTATTTATGTACAAAATGGATTTTAGGCAGATTCACCTTGATTTTCACACCAGCGAAAAAATTGAAGGAATTGGAAAAAACTTTGATAAGTTAGCTTTTCAAGACGCATTAAAAGTCGGTCATATAGGAAGTATTAACTTATTCGCAAAATGCCATCACGGACTCACTTTTTATGAAGATGCTATTTACGCAAAACACCCTTATTTAAGTTGCGATTTAACTCGTGAAATGGTTGCAGCGTGCAAAGAAATCGGTGTAAAAACACAAATTTATCTATCTGCTGGTCTAGATGAATTTATGGCAAAACAAAGACCAGAGTGGCTATTTAGATATAAAGATCAAAGCACCACTTGGTCAAAAGATTTCTTCTCTCCTGGATATCATATGCTTTGCATGAACACAGAATATTTGGATTATCTGCTTGAGCAAATTGCTCATGTAGCACAAACTTTTGAAACAGACGGAATTTGGCTAGACATAGTAGGGGTAAGGGATTGTTACTGCCAAACATGCTTGAATGAATTGACAGCAGCTGGAAAAGATCCTTCAGATTTCAACAACATTCGCGAACTCGGCGAGAAAGTATATAAAAACTACTTAGAAAGAGTAAAAAAGACTGTTCACGCTATTAATCCTGAATTAGAAATTTTCCACAATAGTGGGCACGTCACAAAAGGCAGACGTGACATTGCAGAATTTTATTCTCATATAGAGCTTGAATCTCTTCCTACAGGCGGTTGGGGTTACGACCATTTTCCACTTTCAGCAAGATATGTTCAAGGTCTTGGCAAAGAATTTTTAGGTATGACAGGCAAATTCCACACCACTTGGGGTGAATTCGGAGGATTTAAACATCCAAATGCATTAAGATATGAGTCTGCACTTAGTCTTGCACATGGCGCAAAAGTTTGCGTAGGAGACCAAATGCACCCAGACGGGCTTCTTGACCCTGTAACATATAGCTTGATTGGTGAGGCATTCAAAGAAGTTGAAGAAAAAGAATCTTGGTGTGATTATGTTGAAAATGTTGCAGATATTGCTCTATTTTCACAAGAATGCATGAGCAAAGAAAAAGATGATCCTGACGGTTACGCAACTGACGCAGGCGCAATAAGAATGCTTAGTGAGGGCAACTATTTATTTGATGTTATTGATGACTTTGAAGATAATTTAGATAAATATAAAGTAATAATCCTTCCAGATGTTATCAATCTTTCACCTGAAAACGAGGTTAAATATAAAGAGTATGTTAAAAAAGGTGGAAAAATACTTGCGACAGGAAATTCCGCTATCGGCGACTGTGGTGAATTTTTGTTTGACTTTGGCGCAAAGTTTAAAGGGCAAACCACATTTAGACCCGACTATTTTATTCCTGAATTCTCATATTGCAACTTAGGAAGTACCGCTTTTGTCATGTACTCAAAAGGTTATATGCTTGAACTAAATGGTGGTGAAGTTTTAGGAGAAAGAGAAAACAGTTATTTCAACAGAACTTTCGAGCATTTTTCTTCACATCAGCACACACCAAACGAAAAAGGAACTCGTTCCCCAGCTATTACAAAAGGAAATGATGGAGTTTATATTTCTTGGGAAATTTTTGATGATTACGCAAAAAAAGGTAGCCTTATCTTGAAAGAAATGTTTAAAAATGTCATGGATTTGATGCTTGGTGAGAACAAAACAATCACAACAAACTTGCCTGCACAGGGAATTTGCACTATTCAACATCAAAAAAATGAGAGCAGATATATTAATCACTTGTTATACGCTGTGCCAACTTCAAGAGGAGAAAACATACAAATAATTGAAGATATCTTACCGGTTTACAACACCGAAGTAAGCATCAAAATGGATAAAAAAGCAAAATCTGTTTATCTTGCTCCACAAAATAAACCAATTGAATTTATCCAAGACGGAAACAAGCTAAGCTACAAAGTCGATTGCTTTGAATGCCATCAAATGGTAGTTATTGATTATTAATAGGAGTAATTGTCATGATAAAAAAAATTGACCATTTTGTAATCACCGCAAGGGACATGCCCTCTACAGTCAACTTCTATGAAAAACTCGGATTTGTTGCATATGATAAAGGAAGCAGGTTTGAATTATTTGCAGGAGATTTTAAAATCAATGTTCATTATCTCGGCAAAGAACTTTCTCCGCATGCAGAGAATGTCCAGACGGGTAGCGCTGATTTTTGTTTTGAGATAACTGGCGATATCGAGAGCTTATATGAAGAACTAAAAAGCAACGATGTGGATATCGAGATAGATATTGTAGAAAGACACGGGGTAAAAGGATTAATGAAATCTATTTATTTGCGCGATCCTGATGGTAATTTGGTGGAACTATCCAGCTATCAATAATTTATGGCATTTGCTTGTACTTAATAATATTACAACGGTCGGAGGATTATAT
>CAYJBU010000018.1:22737-23314 GCA_964368155.1 uncultured Eubacteriales bacterium
TATGGACGCAATAATTAATTACATTTTGAATATGCTTCCATACATGCTAATTTCTTTGCCTATTATAGTAGCTATAAGATGTTTCAGGGTTAAAGCTATGCAAAAACATTCCATGAAAACAACTGTCTTTCATGAAGTTGGACTTGTTATGTTTGTTGTTTTTTTAATTGGCTTAGCCACGCAAGCAATAATCCCAAAAATTGATTTTGGAAACACAAACCCATTTATCTCTGGAAGCGACATGGGATATATCAATCTTATACCATTTAAAGTAATTCAAACAACATATAGAGCAGTTTTTATTGAAGGAAATTTCAATTTTTTCTTAATTAATTTTGTCGGTAATATTGTTATGTTTATCCCAATTGGTTTATTTGTACCATTGCTATGGAAAAACATAACTTTTAAAAAAGCAGTATTAATCGGAGCTCTGTCTTCTTTGTTTATAGAAATCTGTCAGCTACCACAAGCAAGAGTAACAGATATAGATGATATTTGGTTGAATACATTAGGTTGTATTTTCGGGTTTATAATTTATGTAGTATTAAGAAATTACATACCACCTTTTTGTCAAAAA
>CAYJBU010000019.1:0-23281 GCA_964368155.1 uncultured Eubacteriales bacterium
AAACAGCTTTCTTTTGCGTTAGAAAGCCATTTTCAAGTTGTTCAGCAGGTATTAACTAAATTTCATTAGGTCTAGGAATTATAGTCAAGCCAATACAAAACCCAAACAGACCAGCAGGTAAAATTCCGTTTAACTGTGTTGTCGTCAGTCGCAATAGAGCAACTATTACTCCCTCCTCCGTCTTGTTAAACAAAATTTTACCTTTGCTGTCTTTGTGCGTTTTTTGTATTGGTTCGACTATAAATTCGCGTACAACATTCTAAATTTTGGAATTCTTTGCGAACCAAAGTTTCTTTTTACCTATAAATGATATGTTCTCTTTTTGGACCATTTGAAACTATAGTAATTGGTACTCCTATGTGTTTTTCTGCGAATTCAATATATTTTTTTGCGTTTTCTGGAAGTTTATTGTAGTCGTTAATTCCTGTGATATCACATTTCCACCCTGGAAGAGTTTCTAAAATAGGCTTGCACCTTTTTAACTGTGTTGTTGTTGGAAAGTTGTCAATTCTTTTTCCGTCAAGTTCGTAGGCAACACAAACGGGGATTTCATCTAAATATCCGAGCGCATCAATTACCGCAAACGCCACAGAGGTTGCACCTTGTACTCTACAGCCATATCTTGTGGCAACAAGGTCAAGCCAGCCCATTCTTCTAGGTCTGCCTGTTGTTGCTCCGTATTCACCACCATCGCCACCTTTTTCCCTAAGTTCGTCAGCTTCTTTCCCGAAAATCTCACTTACGAATTCACCTGCGCCAACTGCGCTTGAGTATGCTTTGACCACAGTGATAATCTCTTTTATTGCATATGGGGGAATTCCACCTGCGCCAACAGCTCCGAAACCTGCTGTTGGAGAAGAAGAAGTTACCATAGGATAAATACCTAAATCAGGATCTTTGAGTGAACCGAGTTGACCCTCAAGCAGTATAGTTTTTCCTTCTTGGACCGCATTATATAGGAGGGTAAAAGTATCAGTGACAAAAGGCTTTATTTGTGCTTTGTATTCCATAAGCTTGTCATATATTTCACTAGCAACTAGAGGTTTTGCGTTGTATAGCTTTGTGTAAAGCAAGTTCTTTAATTCACAAACTCGCTCTATTTTTTCCATCAAATATTCTTTGGTATCAAAAAGTTCGCTTACTTGAAAACCTATCTTTGAGTATTTATCGGAATAAAAAGGCGCAATACCTGATTTAGTGGAACCAAAAGATTTTGAGGCAAGTCTAGCTTCTTCCATTCCATCTAATTCTTTATGATACGGCATTACAATTTGACACCTGTTAGAGATGTAAATCTGAGGCATGGGAACTCCCTTTGATTTGATCTCATTGATTTCTTTCACAAAGTTTTCTACAGAAAGTGCAACGCCGTTTCCTATAATATTTATTATGTTGCTTCTGAAAATTCCAGATGGTAACTGGTGGAGAGCAAATTTGCCGTAATTGTTTATAATTGTGTGTCCTGCATTACTACCGCCTTGAAAACGTACCACTATGTCGGATTTTTCCGCCAATACATCAGTTATTTTTCCTTTTCCTTCGTCTCCCCAACAAGCACCTACTACTGCTTTTACCATGTTAGTTCTCCTTTCGCTTTACGCACTGTTTTATGTTTATCTGCTACTTCTAGTGTTTATAATTCTAACTCGCTAATTCTCTTAGCCGCTTCGACTACATTTTCCCTTGAACCAAAAGCGGTTAGTCGGAAATACCCTTCGCCGTTTTCTCCAAACCCAAGACCTGGAGTTCCTACAATATTTGCTTTGTCCAGTAAAAAATCAAAAAAATCCCAAGAACTCATTCCCATAGGGCATTTAAGCCAAATGTAAGGAGAGTTATCTCCACCGACAAACCATATGCCTTTTTTGTTTAGTGTATCTGCGATTATTTTTGCATTTTCGTTGTAGTAAGAAATACTTTGTTTCGTTTGCTTTTGACCTTCTGCTGTAAACACTGCCTCTGCACCACGCTGAATAATATAGGGGACACCGTTGAATTTAGTTGTTTGTCTTCTAAGCCATAATTTGTTTAAGCTTTTGTCGTTTCTTGTCAGTTGTTGTGGGACAACCGTGTAGCCACATCTTGTTCCTGTAAATCCAGCAGTTTTTGAAAGGGAACAAAATTCTATCGCGCATTCTTTCGCCCCAGTGATTTCATAAATACTAGTTGGCAGAGATTTATCTTGTATAAACGCCTCATATGCGCTGTCAAAAAGTATGACGGCGCCAATTGAATTTGCATAGTCTACCCATTCTTTCAATTGCTCCTTGTTATATACAGCTCCTGTTGGATTGTTGGGAGAACAAAGATAAATTATGTCGCATTTGATATTTTTGTTAGGCATTGGTAAAAAATCATTTTCTTCATTTCCGTCCAAATAGATTATTTTTCTTCCTGCCATTATATTGGTGTCAACGTATACAGGGTAAACAGGGTTTGGAATTAGAACAACATTATTTTCGCTGAAAATATCGAGAATATTGCCAAGATCACTTTTTGCTCCATCGCTTATAAATATCTCGTCGCAACTCAAAGAGACTCCTTTGTTTAAGTAGTATTTGCTGACAGCTTCTCTTAAAAATCCATAGCCTTGCTCTTCGCCGTATCCGTGAAAAGTTTCTGCATTTCCCATTTCTTTTAAAGCTTGTTGTATACTAATGATAACAGCTGGGGCAAGGGGTAAGGTTACATCACCTATGCCTAAACGAATAACTTTTTTATCGGGATTTTTCTTTGAAAAATCGGCAACTTTTTTTGAAATGGTAGAGAATAAATAGCTTTCATGCAAATTATCGTAATTATGGTTTATTTCCATATAAAAGACCTTCCTTTTTTTGTTATCTAATGTTGTGTGCTGTTTCTCATAAGCAAATTACAATTTAAAAGCACAAAATTTTAATTCCGTTAAGCTTCAATTGTGCCGTCAAATACTTTCTCACAAGGACCTGTCATAAAAACGGTGTCATCAGTATATTTTATAACAAGATTTCCTCCGAGTAATTTTACTGTTATATCTTCGTTTTTATTGCAATATCCAGAAAGCACAGCTGCTACGGCAGATGCACAAGCTCCTGTTCCACAAGCCATTGTTTCACCACTACCACGTTCCCAAACACGCATTTCAAGAGTGTTTTTATCTATAACTTTTACAAATTCGGTGTTAACTCCTTCAGGGAATATGGCGTGAGTTTCAAATTTTACGCCTATTTCATTTAAAGGTAAGTCTGAAACTTCGTCTAGAAAAACAACACAGTGAGGGTTTCCCATTGACACGCAAGTTATCGAATACTCATTTTTAGCAATTTCGATTTTTTGCATTATTACATTTTCTCCCGTTAAGTTCACAGGAATTAGTTTCGGTTCTAGAACTGCTTGACCCATATCAACTTTTACGGAATTGACTTTTTCATCGACGATATTAAGATATAAAGTTTTAATGCCGCTTAATGTTTCAATTGACAGTGGATTTTTGCAAATGATTTTGTTATCGTATAGATATTTTGCAACACATCTTATTGCGTTTCCACACATTTTGCCTTCGCTACCGTCGGTATTAAACATTCTCATGCGTGCATCTGCTACACTAGAATGCAAAATCATAACAATACCGTCTCCGCCGATTCCAAAATTACGATTTGATAATTTTTGTGAAAGGATTAAGGGGTTTGAAAGCTCATTGTCCATACAGTTGAAATAGATGTAATCATTGCCACAACCTTGCATTTTTGTGAAGTTTAAAATAGTTTTAGTTTCTTTTAGATTATTAATATCTATAATATCTGTATTGTACGGATTGTAACGGCTCATTAAGCTGTCTGCCAGTGCATTTGCTGTATCGATTGAAGTAAGGCAGGGGATACCTAGTAAACAAGCTTTTCTTCTTATTTTAACACTATCTTTTTGTGGATTTCTTCCTCTTGCAGAAGTGGATATAATATAGTTTAGCTTTTTGCTTTCAAGAAGTGAAAGAGTGTTATCACCGTTAGGATTTTCGTGGATTTTATCAATTGCACAAACTTCAAGCCCAGCTTTTTTAAGAACGGTTGCTGTTCCAGTTGTCGCATAAAGTGTAAAGCCCATCTCTTCAAATTTTCTTGCTATTTCTGCAATCTCTGATTTATCTGAATCTCTGACTGTTATGAAAACTCCGCCTGTTTTACACATATTGTAACCAGCTGAAGCAAGCCCCTTATACAAAGCCTCTCTCAAGTTGTTTCCAATACCTAAAACTTCTCCCGTAGATTTCATTTCAGGACCTAGTTGGGTATCCACATCTGTTAATTTTTCAAAAGAAAACACAGGAACTTTTACCGCAACATAAGGAGATTTTTTGTAAATTCCAGTTCCGTATTCCATTTCACTGAGCTTAAATCCAAGGCTTGCCTTTGTTGCAAGATCGCACATTGGTACACCTGTGATTTTGCTGATATAAGGAACTGTTCTAGAGGCTCTGGGGTTTACTTCTATTACATAAATTTCATTATCAGCAATAATGTATTGTAAATTAATCAGCCCTTTAGCATTGAGTTCTTTGCATATTTTTTCCGTTGTAACAAGTATTTTTTCGCAGATCTTCTCGTCAATGTCAAAAGCAGGGTAAACTGCTATGCTGTCGCCCGAGTGAACTCCAGTCCTTTCAATATGTTCCATTATACCAGGAATAAGAATGTTTTCCCCATCGCAAATGGCGTCTACTTCTATTTCTTTTCCACTTAAATATTTGTCGATAAGCACCGGATTATCCTTGTTTGATAATAAGATTATAGCCATGTACTCTTTGATGTCTTCATCGTTGTAGGCTATTATCATATTTTGTCCGCCTAGTACATAAGAGGGACGCATCAAAACTGGGTAGGTTAGTTTGTTTGCAGTTTCAAGTGCTTGACCTATAGTATTTACAGTAGAACCTTTAGGACGCTTGATGTTGCACTTTTCAAGCAATGCTTCAAAGCGCTCTCTGTCTTCTGCCGCGTCAATACTGTCTGCTGATGTTCCGATTATTTTCACATTGTTTTTGACGAGGGTTTTTGTAAGCTTAATAGCAGTTTGCCCTCCAAATGCCACTACGACTCCAACAGGTTTTTCGATATTAATGATATTCATAACATCTTCTGGGCAAAGAGGTTCAAAATAAAGTCTGTCAGCTGTGTCAAAATCGGTTGAAACAGTTTCGGGGTTGTTGTTTATTATCACAACCTCATATCCTAATTTTTGTAATGAATGTACGCAGTGAACAGAAGCATAATCAAATTCTATACCCTGACCAATACGAATAGGGCCCGAACCTAGAACTATAACAGTCTCTTTTTTACTCTTTGAGATGAATTCCTCTGCTTCGTTTTCATGGCCGCTAAATGTTCCGTAGAAATACGGGGTTTGAGCAGTGAATTCTGCTGCGCATGTATCAACCATTTTATATATTTCGGATAAATTATAGCTGATAGGATTTTTGGAAATTCTAATCAATGCCTCGTCTGTAAATCCATATTTTTTACCTTTAATATATTGTTTTTCATCTATAGCACAACCTTTTATCTCTTGTTCAAAATCAATTATATTCTTAATTTTTGATAAAAACCAAATATCAATCATGGTGCGTTCGTGTATTTCTTCTATAGGAATTCCACGCCTGATAAGTTCCGATATTGCAAACAATCTTTGATCGGTTGCATCTTCTAAAATTTGCCATAATAACTCGTCATTACTATCGTGAAATTCTGCAAGTTCTAGTGTGTCAAGAGAAATTTCAGCTCCTCTGACTGCTTTCATGAGAGCGTTTTCAAAGGAGTCCGCAATAGACATAACCTCTCCGGTTGCTTTCATTTGTGTGCCTAAACTCCTTTTTGCATACACAAATTTTTCAAATGGCCATTTGGGGAATTTAAGTGCAATGTAATCGAGTGTCGGTTCAAAGGAAGCGAAGGTGTTACCTGTAACAGAGTTGATTATTTCATCAAGATTATACCCTATAGCTATTTTTGCAGCTACTTTTGCAATAGGATAACCTGTGGCTTTTGAAGCTAGTGCGGAAGAGCGAGATACTCGAGGGTTTACCTCTATTACAGCGTATTCAAAGGAGGTAGGGTGTAGAGCAAGCTGTACATTACAGCCTCCTTCTACTCCAAGTTCCTCTACTATATTCAGTGAAGCAGTTCTAAGCATTTGATATTCTTTGTCAGATAATGTCAGCGCTGGCGCTACTACTATGCTGTCGCCTGTATGAATACCAACCGGATCAAAATTTTCCATAGAGCAAACTGTGATTATGTTATGCATAGCATCACGAATTACTTCAAACTCAATTTCTTTCCAGCCTGCTATGCTTTTTTCTACAAGAATTTGCGTAATTGGAGATAAAGCGAGACCGTTTTCAGCTGTTTCGCTCATTTGTTCTTTATTATAAGCAATTCCTCCACCTGAACCACCCAAAGTAAACGCAGGTCGAATAATAACGGGATAACCGATTTCATCAGCAAAATCCAAAGCGTCATCAAGCGTTGTAACAACTTTTGACGGAATACAAGGTTGGCCGAGTTTTTCCATAGTATCTTTGAAAATCTGTCTATCCTCAGCTTTATCGATAGTTTCTGGAGAAGCTCCCAAAAGTCTTACATTGTTTTTTTCTAAAAAACCTTCTTTTGCTAGTTGCATTGATAAAGTAAGCCCTGTTTGTCCACCGAAACCTGAAAGAATACTATCTGGTTTTTCTTTTTCGATAATTCGTTTAATGGTTGGTATTGTAAGAGATTCAATATATATTTTGTCTGCCATTGTGTTATCAGTCATAATTGTAGCAGGATTTGAGTTAACAAGAACTATTTCAATACCATCTTCTTTGAGTGCTCTACATGCTTGAGTTCCTGCATAGTCAAATTCTGCAGCTTGACCGATAACTATGGGGCCTGAACCTATGACAAGAACTTTTTTTATATCTTTATTAAGTGGCATTCTTTTTATCCTCCTTAACTTTTTCGATAAAATCATCGAATAAGAATGTAGTATCTAAAGGGCCTCCACAAGCCTCTGGATGAAACTGCACACTTGTAGCTTTAATGTTTTTATACCTAATTCCCTATCATTAACATTCACGAATAATTCTGTTGCTTTTTGCATATCAATACTTTCTGACTTTACAGCATAACCGTGATTTTGACTTGAGATGTAAACTCTACCTGTTTCAGTGTTTATTACAGGCTGATTAGCTCCACGATGTCCGTATTTCAATTTATTAGTATCAAAGCCATTCGCTAAAGCCAAAAGCTGATGACCTAAACAAATACCGAAAATCGGAATATCAAGAGCTATTATATCTTTTAGATTATTGATTATTTCAGCATTTTCTTTTGGGTCACCTGGACCATTTGAAAGCATGATTCCATTGATATTCATGCTTTTCAATTCTTTTGCAGTAACATTGTAAGGGCAAACAGTAACTTTTGACACCCTTTTTAAAAGTTCTCGTGCAATATTCTTTTTGTAACCATAATCTATTAAGGCTATATGCAAATCATCTTGTTCACTTTCTAATGAAATTTTTTCTTTTACGGAAACATTTTCAACTGCATTTTTTACCATATAGTTTTTAATTTTACTAAAATCAGCATTAGATGGCGATGTGACTATAGCTCCGTTCATAACACCTTTTTCACGAATTATTTTCGTCAATGCCCTCGTATCTATTCCACAAAGTCCTATAATACCTTTGCTTTTTAAATAATCGTTTATATTTCCTTGACTTCTGAAATTAGATGGATTTTCACACCATTCTTTCACGATGTAAGCACAAGGGCCTATCACGTCTGCTTCAAAATCATCGGGAATAACGCCATAGTTACCTATTAATGGAAATGTATGAATAACTGTTTGACCGTAATAGCTTTTGTCAGTCAATGTTTCTAAATACCCTGTCATTCCAGTTGTGAATACAATCTCTGAAACGATTTCACCCTCTGCGCCGAAAGATTCGCCATCAAAGATATCTCCGTTTTCTAAAACTAAATACGCTTTAGCCATATACTACCTTCTTTCCAAATCAAATTTTGTTGCACCTGATTTCAGCCCGTCGCCTGTAAAACAGTTTGTGCAAAATTTCATTCCCGAGCTACTGCAAGCGGTTTTCAAACCTTTTACACTGATATATCCTAAACTATCAGCGCCAATTTGTTTTCTGATTTCCTCTAAATTCATTTTATTTGCAATTAGATTTTCTTCGCTATCTATATCTGTTCCGTAGTGACACGTGAATAGGAATGGAGGCGAAGAAATTCTCATATGCACTTCTTTCGCTTTCGCCGCTTTTAAAGCTTTTATTATTTTAGCACTTGTAGTCCCACGGACAATAGAATCGTCAACAAGCACAATGCTTTTACCTTTTACATTAGCGCTCAAAGGGTTTAATTTTAATCTCACAGCATTTTCTCGCTGATTTTGAGTAGGGTAGATAAAACTTCTTCCGATATATCTGTTTTTAACAAATCCTTGTTTTAAAGGCAATCCACTATATTCACTATATCCTATGGCGGCTTCAAGTCCACTGTCGGGAACGCCACATACAAAATCGGCTTTTACTGGGTGCTCTTCTGCCAAAATTTTACCCATATTAATTCTTGCATCATATACATTAAGATTGTCGATAACAGAGTCGGGGCGAGCAAAATATACATACTCAAAAATACATAAACCGCAATTTTCATCTTTTTCGGTTAGCTCGACTTTTTCATGAATGATTTTTCCATTTTCAATTACAACAATTTCACCTGGTCTAACGTCGCGAACAAATTCAAAACCACAAGCTTCCAGCCCACAACTTTCAGATGCTACTGCCATGCCGTGCTTGTTTTTTCCAATACACAAGGGGCGATATCCATTTGGATCACGCACTGCTGTGATTTTATCATTACTGTTTAAAACAATTAAAGAAAATGCTCCCTTAAGTTTTTTTGTTGCATTGATTATTCCTGGAAGTGAGTGTCCTGCTTTCATAATATGATATCCAATAAGAGCAGATATGACCTCACTATCGCTTGTGGCATTGAAATTAAGACCATAGTTTAAGAGTTCTTGTTTTATTTCTTTTGCATTAATAACATTTCCGTTATGCGCTGTTGCAATTCTTCCTGTAAGAAATTCTGTTACAAAAGGACCAACATTTTCTCTCGTGTTTGTACCTGTAGTAGAATATCTATTATGCCCAATTGCAACAGTGCTATTAGGCATACTTGATAATATATCTGCAGAAAAAACTTCAGAAACAAGCCCAACTTCTTTGTGCAAAATGATTTTATTGTCTTCTACTGCGGCTATTCCTGCGCCCTCTTGACCACGATGTTGTAGTGCAAGAAGTCCGTTATATGTAATTCCGACTGCTTCTTTTTCGGATACACAAACTGCAAAAATAGCACATTCTTCATGTAATTTATCGCCTAATCTCATATATCACTACCCATTAAAAATTCATCAACTTCTTTTGCGCAACTAATTCCATCTGCAATTGCCCATACCACTAGTGATTGACCTCGTTTCATATCACCACATGCAAAGATTTTCTCTTTATCGGTCTTAAAATATTCGTCATTTTTTGATGGGATTTTTAGTTTTGGAGCTACATACTCCTCATAGCCGACAAAACCTGCTGCGATTAGTAGTAAATCGGCAGGTAGCTTTTTTTCGCTACCATTGATTTCGCAAAATTTTCCATCTTTAAATTCAACTTTAACACTGAGAACTCCTGTGATTTTTCCGTCAGTTTCATATATTTCTTTAACTGTGGTTTGATATACTCTCGGGTCATTTCCAAAAACTGCTATCGATTCTTCTTGCCCATAGTCGGTGCTTTTAACTTTAGGCCATTCAGGCCAAGGGTTTGAACTAAGTCTTGTGTTAGGAGGTTCGGGCATCATTTCAAGTTGAATTACCGATTTCGCTTCGTGTCGAATGCAAGTTCCCACACAGTCATTACCTGTATCTCCTCCTCCGATTATAACAATATCCTTATTTTTAGCGCTGATATAATCTAATTCATTGTTAAGTAAATTCTTAGTTACATTTGTCAAAAAATCTACTGCGAAATAAACACCTTTGGTATCTCTTCCTGCTACATTTATGTCCCTTGCTTTTCTCGCTCCGCAACACAAAACCACTGCATCAAACTCGTTTTGGAGTTCGTTTAAAGTCAGGGTTTCTCCTAGGTTTTTATTCGCTATAAAAGTAATACCTTCTTCGCTCATTAGATTTATTCTGCGTTCGATGATTTTTTTATCAAGCTTCATATTAGGAATACCGTACAACAATAGTCCACCAAATTTATCATCACGTTCAAAGACTGTTACGTTGTGGCCTCGTTTGTTTAGTTTTTCAGCAACCGCAAGGCCTGCTGGGCCAGAACCTATTATTGCAATTTTTTTATCGCTTCTTACTTTAGGAATTTTTGGCAACATAAGTCCGTTTTCAAATGCATTTTCAATTAAAAAAAGTTCGTTATCATGCACGGTGACAGGGGAATCGTTCATTCCGTTAATACAAGCTTTTTCGCAAAGAGCAGGACATACTCTGCCTGTAAATTCAGGAAATGGACTTGTTTTAAGAAGTCTTGAAAGAGCATGGGCATAGTTTCCGTGGTAAATTTCATCATTCCATTCGGGTATTAAATTATTAAGAGGACAACCTGTAACCATACCACTGAGTTCAATAGCACTCCCACAAAAAGGAACACCACAATTCATACATCTTGCAGCCTGATTTTTCCTTGCTTCCTCAGAGTTATATACATAAAATTCATCAAAATTCTTGATGCGTTCCTTTGGTGAAACTCTTTCATTAGCTTTCCTTTCAAATTCTAGAAATCCTGTTATTTTTCCCATAGCCTTTACCTCCTTTTTGATTTTTCAAATGCTTCCATGACTGCTTTTGCATGTGTCATACCTTGTTTCTCAAATTCTCCTATTGATTTAAGCATTTTACTATAATCATTAGGCACAATTTTTTTGAAACTATGCAAATATTCATCAAAGTTACCTAGAATTTTTTTTGCCAAAGCCGAGCCTGTCGCTTCAAAGTGAGATTGTATTATATCAAGAAGCTCTTTTGCATCATTTTCAGTGCTTACTTTTGTTACTGAAACAAACTCCTTGTTGAGTTTCAGATACAATTCGTGTTTCATATCAAGAACATATGCAATTCCACCACTCATTCCTGCGGCAAAGTTGCTTCCTGTTTCTCCTAAAATTACTGCCTTTCCGCCTGTCATATATTCGAGTCCGTGGTTGCCACAACCTTCTGCAACAGCAACAGCACCCGAATTCCTAACCATAAAACGCTCGCCAGCAATACCGTTTATATAAGCTTTTCCCGATGTCGCGCCATATAGTGCAACATTTCCGATAATTACATTTTCCTCTGCTTTGAATTTAGATTTCTTTGGTGGGAAAACAATAATTTTACCTCCTGATAAGCCTTTGCCCAGATAATCGTTTGCATCTCCCTCTAGTTTTAATGTCAATCCTTTGGGGATAAATGCACCAAAACTTTGTCCCACGCCACCAATACATTCAACAGTATAGGTGTCTTCTTTAAGTGTATTACCGTGTTTTTCTGTGAGGGTCGAACCTAAAATCGTGCCTAAAGTTCTGTCTGTACTGCACACATTTATTTTTTCACTGTGACTTTTTCCTGAGTTTATTGCGCTCTCAAACTTTTTAAGTAAAACAGTTTCATCAATTGTTTGATCCAGTTTGAAATCATATATTTTATCTTTGTTAAATGTTTTTTCGCTGCTACTAGCGTAAATATCAGAAATTACACTACTCATATCAACAAGCTCGGCACGTTTAGTGGTTTTCTTTTCTTTTACTTTGATTAAATCTGTTCTGCCTGTTAGTTCTTTGAGAGTTCTAATTCCTAGCTTAGCCATAATTTCACGTACTTCTTCTGCAACAAACAACATGAAATTCATTACATATTCAGGTTTTCCTTTAAATCTTTTTCTCAAACACTCATTTTGTGTAGCGATACCAACAGGGCAAGTATCAAGATTACAAACTCTCATCATCATGCAACCCATGCTAACGAGTGGAGCAGTAGCAAATCCAAATTCTTCAGCTCCTAAAATAGCAGCAATTGCAACATCGCGCCCACTCATCAGTTTTCCATCTGTTTCCAAAACAACACTCTGTCTTAAATTGTTTCTAATAAGTGTTTGATGTGCTTCTGCAAGGCCTAATTCCCACGGGAGCCCAGCATCTAAAATAGAACTAGTAGGTGCTGCCCCTGTGCCACCATCATACCCGGATATTAGTATAACTCCTGCTCCTGCCTTTGCAACTCCAGAGGCAATTGTTCCGACACCGCATTCAGAGACTAGCTTTACAGAAATTCTTGCTCTTCTGTTAGCATTTTTTAAGTCATAAATCAGTTGTGCTAAATCTTCTATGGAATAAATATCATGGTGTGGAGGTGGGGAAATAAGTGTCACTCCTGTGGTTGAGTGTCTAGTTTTTGCTATCCACGGGTAAACTTTTCCTCCCGGAAGATGACCGCCTTCTCCCGGTTTTGCTCCTTGAGCCATTTTAATTTGAATTTCTTTAGCGCTTAATAAATATTCGCTTGTGACACCAAAACGCCCCGAGGCTACTTGTTTTATTGCACTTCCTTTTTTTGTGCCAAGCCTGTCAGCTTCTTCACCGCCCTCGCCTGAGTTGGATTTTCCGCCGAGTGTGTTCATAGCTATTGCTATACACTCATGTGCTTCTTTGGAAATCGAGCCATATGACATTGCGCCTGTTTTAAAGCTTTTGACAATGTCGCATGCCGGTTCAACTTCACTTAGAGGAATTGGATTACTGTAGTTAAAGTCGAGTAGACCTCTTAGTGTGTGTGGTTTGTTTACATCGTCAACCATTGCACTATACTCTTTAAATCTCTTATAATCGCCATTTTGTGTTGCTTGTTGTAATGCTATGATAATTTGTGGATTATATAAATGATCTTCTTTGTCTTCGCCATTAATCAATTTCGAATATCCCATGCTGTCAAGTGTCTCGTCAATGCCGAGTTCCATAGGGTCGAATGCTTTCGAGTGTCTGTTCTCTACACCCTGTGCAATTTCTTCAAGACCTATTCCTTCAACTCTGCTTACTGTATTTGTAAAGTATTTATCAATGGTTTTTTTATTAATTCCAACAGCTTCAAAAATTTGAGCAGATTGATAGGACTGGATTACAGAAATTCCCATTTTATCAGAAACCTTTACAATTCCATGTAAAATAGCTCCGTTATAGTCTTCTACAGCGGTGTGAAAATCTTTATCCAAAATCTTTTTGTCAATCAATTCTTCAATGCATTCATGCGCTAGATAAGGATTAATAGCTCTTGCGCCATAGCCTAAAAGAGTTGCAAATTGGTGAACATCACGTGGTTCGCCACTTTCAAGAACTAGAGAAATGGCTGTGCGCTTCTTAGTTCTGATGAGGTATTGTTCAGTTGCTGAAACTGCTAGAAGTGATGGAATTGCAACATGGTTTTCATCTATTCCTCTGTCGGAAAGTATAATAATATTTGCACCATTTTTATATGCCTTATCACACTTCACAAAAAGTCTGTCGAGGGCATATTCTAATGAGGTGTTTTTATAGTATAAGAGAGATACAGTTTCTACTTTAAATCCTTTTTTATTGAGTGCTTTGATTTTTGCCATGTCGGTAGCAGATAGAATTGGGTTGTTAATCTCTAAAACTCTGCAGTTTTCGGACTTGTCTTCAAGCAAATTTCCGTCAGTTCCGATATACACTGTAGTATCAGTTACTATTTTTTCTCTTAATGAGTCTATTGGAGGATTAGTAACTTGAGCAAAAAGCTGTTTGAAGTATCTAAATAAAGGCTGGTGTTTGTCGGATAATACTGCTAGTGGAATATCCGTGCCCATAGCAGAAGTCGGTTCTATTCCATTTTGAGCCATAGGTAAAATATTGTTTTTTACATCTTCATAACTGTAACCAAAAGCTTTATATAATTTATCTCTTTTTTCTTGTGTATGAGTTTCAGGCTTTTTATTTGGGATTTGCAGCTCTTTTAGTTTAAGTAAATTTTCGTTTAACCATTCACCGTATGGTTTTTTTGTAGAATAATAACTCTTACATTCGTCATCGGAAATAATTCTTTTTTGAACTGTATCTACCAAAAGCATTTTTCCTGGTTGTAGTCTGGATTTCACAACTATCTTTTCTGGATTAATGTCTAAAACTCCGACTTCTGAAGACAAAATCAAATGATTGTCTTTTGTTATGTAATATCGAGATGGGCGAAGTCCATTTCTGTCTAAAACCGCTCCTAAAATATCTCCGTCAGAAAAAAGGATAGCTGCAGGCCCGTCCCAAGGTTCCATCATTGTTGCATAATATCTGTAGAAGTCTCTTTTGCTTCTATCCATATATGGATCGTTTTTCCAAGGCTCGGGAATTGCCATCATAACTGCAAGCGGTAATTCAATTCCATTCATATATAGAAACTCAAGTGTATTGTCGAGCATAGCCGAGTCTGAACCTTCACCATTTATAACAGGCAAAATTTTCTCCATTTCATCACCGAAAATCTTTGATTTCATGGTTTCTTCCCTTGCATGCATACGGTCCGCATTACCTCTTATTGTGTTTATCTCACCGTTATGTAAAATAAATCTATTTGGGTGTGCTCTTTCCCAACTTGGATTAGTGTTTGTAGAAAATCTTGAATGAACTGAAGCAATAGCACTTTTGAAATTCTCGTTTTCCAAATCACGATAAAATTTTCTTAGTTGATTTACTAAAAACATACCTTTATAAACGATGGTACGAGAGGATAAACTAACAACATAGGTGTCGCTTGCGCTGTGTTCAAATTCACGCCTTAACACATATAATTTTCTATCAAAATCTATGCCTTGCATAACGTTGCTGGGGCGTTTTATAAAGCACTGTTCAATTTTTGGCATACAGTCGAATGCCTTTTTCCCAAGAATTTCTGAATTTACAGGGACTGCTCTCCAACCCAAAAATGTAAGACCTTCCTTTTGTGTTACGATTTCAAAAAGTTTTTTTGATTTATTTATCTTTGTTTGACTTCCACTGAAAAAAAACATTCCTACACCATAGTCACGCTCTTCTCCTATTTCAAAATCCATATTTAGGCTACCGAAAAAATCATGTGAAATTTGAAGCATAATACCAACACCGTCACCAACTTTACCGTCAGCATCTTTACCTGCTCTGTGATCCAATTTTTCCACAATCTCCAAAGCGTTTGATACTGTTTGGTGCGTTTTTTTGCCATCAATTGACACAACTGCACCTATTCCACAGGCATCATGTTCAAAATTCTTGCAATACAAAGTGTTGTTTTCCATGTTGATACTCCATTCCGTCGCTTTGCGTCGACAAAAAATAAATTTTACTAATTAAGCATATACTATAACTGAATGAAACTTTACTCTTACCACGCAAAGTAAAAGGAATGATAAGAGTAATAAGTGCTCATCGCACGATGGCATTAAGTTGCAAACTGTGCAAAAAAATGAGGTCGCATATGAAAACCCATTCCGAAAAATGACTTTTCATATGCGACCTCATTGTCGCTTATTAATTTCACTTTGTATTATATCACAAAAAAATAGAAAAATCAAGAGTTTTATAAAAAAATGTGCAGGTGAATAGAAATAGTAGCTCTCCAAATAAGATGAAAACTGCAACTGGTAACAAAATGAAATGAGTAAGGGTAGTATATTGTGTCTAAACAAAAAGTAGGGGAGAGAAACCCTCGATAATATTAAATTGGATATAGCTATAGGACAGGCATGAAAACCTGTCCTATGATAGTGAGTTTATTTGTGAGAAAATTCGTTAATGAGACTTCATGCTTTTACATACTTATTGAGTTTTCTTGATTTATTCGTCTTGAAGTGCATCATAACCTTCTTCGCCTGTTCTTACTTTTATTACATTTTCGACATCGTAGATGAAGATTTTTCCATCTCCTATATTGCCTGTATAAAGTGCTTTTTTAACAGTGGTAACTACTTCCTCAGTTGGGATTTTGCATATGACTATTTCCACTTTTACTTTTGGCAAGAGAGTAGCCTCGACTTCAACACCACGATAGAATTCTCGAGAACCTTTTTGCATTCCACATCCTAAAACCTGTGTAACAGTAATTCCTGTAACGCCTAAATTCTCTAAAGCAGATTTCAGTATTTCAAATTTGCTTTGCTTTGTTAAAATAACAATCTTAGTAATTTTAGCACCCGGTTTTGAGTTGTTTACAATTGGAATTGCTTTTTCGATTGAGGTAGCTACAAGAGGTTTTGTTGATGATGTTAATGAAGTGGTCATACCAGAAGGCATAAAATCTGCATAACTGCTTTCTAAACCATGCTCAGTTGAATCAAGACCCAAAATTTCTTCCTCAGGTGAAACTCTTAATCCGTGGAATTTTTTTATTAATGCAAATGTGATAGTCATTGTTACTGCAGTCCATATAATGACACAGGTAATACCCAAAGCTTGAATTCCAAGCAATTCAATGCCACCGCCATAGAATAGACCTCCTTCAACTGCGAATAAACCTATTGCTAAAGTACCCCAAATTCCGTTTGCGCAATGAACTGCAACTGCTCCTACAGGGTCGTCTAATTTTAATTTAATGTCTATAAATTCAACAGCTAAAACAACCAATAATCCTGATACTAAGCCTACCGCAACTGCGCCAAAAGCGTCCAAAGTCGCACAGCCAGCTGTGATACCAACAAGACCTGCTAAAGATGCATTCAAAGTCATTGAAACATCTGGTTTTCCGTTTTTAATCCATGTGAAGAACATAGTTACAACAGAAGCTATTGCAGGAGCAATCGTTGTTGTTACAAAAATTGAAGCAAGGCCACCAATTCCATTTAAAGTTGTAGCGGCAGCACCGTTAAATCCATACCAACCGAACCATAAGATGAACACGCCTAGAGCACCGATTGTCAAGTTGTGCCCGGGAATAGCTTTTGCTACTATCTTGCCTGTTTTTTTATCTTTGACGTATTTTCCAACACGTGGTCCTAAGAACATAATGCCGATTAACGCTGAAATGCCACCGACTGTATGTATTGCTGCAGAACCAGCAAAGTCAATGAACCCTAGTTTGAAAAGCCAACCTTGTGAATTCCAAATCCAACCTGCTTGAATTGGATATATTACAGCACTGATTACACCGCTATATATTAAATAAGCGCTGAATTTTGTTCTTTCTGCCATAGCTCCCGACACTATAGTTGCGGTTGTAGCGCAGAAAACCAAGTTAAACACGAAAGTTGACCAAGGGAAATTTGCATAGTCTGTGAATATTCCCCAGTTTGGCATACCGATTAATCCAAAGATATAATCTTCGCTCATCATTATGGTAAAACCTATTGCAATGAATGTTACAGTTCCCATGCAGAAGTCCATCATGTTTTTCATTATAATGTTTCCTGCGTTTTTCGCTCGTGTAAATCCTGTTTCTACCATTGCAAATCCTGCTTGCATAAAGAATACCAGTGCCGCACCTATTAAAAACCATACTCCGTATAGTTCGCTTAATACAGTTTCGATTGTCATAATTGTTTCCTCCAATATATTAGATTAATTTGAAAAAGGGTGTATTTGATTAAAATAATCAAATACACCCCATTGTGCATATTGCTTAATAAATATTTCAGTTTACACTGTATAATATTTCACCGTAGCTCGGCATTGCTCTATATTTCTTAGGTATAAAAGTTTCTAGTTCATCTACCATTACTCTGGTTTCTGTCATTAGTAAAGCTATCTTGTCTCTGTAAAAAATACCTAGTTCCAAAGTATCGCTAATTTCTTTTGCTTGAAGCAATCTAAGCTCGATTTCTTCTGCTCCTTTGTAAATGTCCTTTATAAGCGATGAGCATTTTCTAATTAGTTTTTCTTCTAAATCAATATCAATATCAAACATTTTTTTGTTTGAACAGATTTCCAATAAATCTTTTTGTAAATCAAACGATGCCTGTGAGATGTTTTTCTTAATTATCTCAATAAAAGTTAGCGCTTCGATATGTATTGTTTTTTGATAACCTTCCATCATAATCTCATATCTTGCGTGGACTTCTTGTTCAGTGAAGACATGATGTTTTTCAAAAAGTGCAATATTTTTTTCTTTAATGAATTCAGGTAAAGCTTCTACAGTTGTTTTCAAATTTAATAGACCTCTGTGTTCTGCCTCTGCTACCCATTCATCTGAGTAGTTATTTCCATTAAAAATAATTCTTTTGTGATTGCGAATAACTTTTCTTACAAGATGACCCAAGGCATGCTTAAAGTCATCAGCATTTTCCAAGATATCTGCAAATTCACTTAACACTTCAGCTGCGATAGTGTTTAAAACAATGTTTGGACCCGAAATCGAAAAAGTAGAGCCTAACATTCTAAATTCGAATTTGTTACCAGTAAAGGCAAAAGGTGAGGTTCTGTTTCTGTCAGTTGTGTCTTTAGGGAAATGGGGAAGAACAACAGCTCCTAGTTCCATTTCTTCTTTTTGTGCGCCGACATAGTCCTCTTTTTTTTCTAACGACTCTAAAATTTGAGTGAGTTCATCGCCCAAAAACATTGAAACGATTGCTGGCGGTGCTTCATTAGCACCGAGTCTATGATCATTTCCTGCATTAGCTACAGAGAGCCTTAATAAGCCTTGATATTCGTCAACAGCCTTAATCACTGCTACCAAAAACAGAACAAACTGAGCATTGTCATATGGAGTGTCTCCCGGTTCCAATAAATTAAGTCCAGTATCAGTTGACATAGACCAATTGTTGTGTTTTCCCGAGCCGTTGACTCCTGCAAACGGTTTTTCATGCAATAAACAAGCAAGACCATGTTTATCTGCAATGCTTTTCATTAGTTCCATTGTAAGCTGGTTGTGGTCAGATGCAATATTAGTGCTGGTGAAAATGGGAGCTAATTCGTGTTGAGCAGGAGCAACTTCGTTATGTTTGGTTTTTGCCATAATACCGAGCTTCCAAAGTTCTTCGTCCAACTCTTTCATGAAAGCGGAAACACGGGGTTTTATCGTGCCAAAATAATGATCATCAAGCTCTTGTCCTTTAGGTGGTTTTGCTCCGAATAAAGTTCTTCCGCAATACATAAGGTCAGGACGCTTTAAATACATATTTTTATCGATTAAGAAATATTCTTGTTCCGGTCCAACAGTTGAATTAACACGTTTTACAGTAGTATTTCCAAACAATTTTAGAATTCTTAGTGCTTGCGTGTTAAGAGCTTCCATAGAACGAAGTAAAGGCGTTTTTTTATCAAGAGCCTCGCCTGAATACGAGCAAAAAGCAGTGGGAATGCAAAGAACATCGTCTTTAATAAATGCGTATGAAGTGGTGTCCCAAACGGTATATCCTCTTGCTTCAAAAGTGCTTCTTATACCACCACTAGGAAAAGAGGATGCATCAGGTTCACCCCTTACCAGTTCTTTTCCTGAAAACTCCATAATCACTTTTCCGCTTGAAACAGGAGATATAAAACTGTCGTGTTTTTCAGCTGTAATACCCGTCATCGGTTGAAACCAATGAGTAAAATGAGTTACTCCTTTATCTACTGCCCAATCCTTCATTGATGTGGCGACAACGTTTGCTACATCAATTTCTAAATGATTTCCGAGTTCAATTGTTTTTTTTAGTGCCTTATATATATCTTTTGGTAATCGGTCACGCATTACTTCATCGTTGAAAACCTTGCTTGCAAATAAATTGGGAATGTTATTCATATTTTATACCTCCTAAAGCAACTTAATTCCAAGTTTTGCACATTCTTTTATTGTTTTATCATCCCAAATTGATACTTGAACTTCTCCGATATGAGTTTTGCCCAAGAGCAACATGCATAGTCTGGATTGACCAATTCCACCACCTATAGTAAGAGGTAATTCTCCGTTTAGCAACATTTTATGGAAAGGATATTCTCTCCTGTTATCTGCGTCAGCTTTAGTTAACTGTTCATCCAAAGTTTTTGGACTAACTCTTATTCCCATAGAGGAGACTTCGAATGCACATTCAAGAATTTCGTTCCAAAAAACAATGTCCCCGTTTAGTTTCCAATCATCATAATCGGGCGCTCTTCCATCGTGCTTAACGCCCGATTTAAGAAGGTCTCCAATTTGCATTATAAATGCAGTTTTATGCTCTTTTAGATAAACATTCTCACGCTCTTTAGGTGAAAGAGCAGGATACATTTCTTCTAGTTCATATGTTGTGACAAAACTTACTTCTCGTGTTAACTTAAATCCAAGACCATATTCTTCGTTTATTTTATTTTGTGTATCGCAAATTGCAGATACGATATCTATAACTGTTTGTTTTAATGTTTCTTCATTTCTTGTTTTTTCATCTATTACTTTTTCCCAATCCCACTGGTCAACATAAATAGAATGAAGGTTATCCATTTCCTCGTCTCGCCTTATTGCATTCATATCTGTGTAGATTCCTTCTCCTACAGGAAAATCATATTTGTGAAGAGCAAAGCGTTTCCATTTTGCAAGCGAATGAACTACAGCTGCGTCTGTTTTAGTTTCTAAAATATCAAATGTAACAGGGCGTTCAATTCCGTTCAAATCATCATTTAATCCTGTAGATAAATCAACAAAAAGCGGAGCGGAAACTCTTTTGAGATTTAGGCTTTGGCTCAAGTAGTCCTCAAATATTCTTTTTACGCTACCAATTGCTGTTTGTGTTTGATATGTAGATAAAGTATTATCATATCTGCACGCTTTCATCATTTTACTCATAATAATAACCATCCTTTCTTGATAAACCGCAGAGTTTTGAGCGATTTTTGCATTGCAAGCAAGCTCGCATTTAGTAAAATTTAAGCAGTAAGTCTTAAAAGTACAAAACTTGCCGTTTGAAAACTAATCACTCCTAAAATTTAAATAAAAACAAAAAAGACGCCGCGAACATTCAAGTTCACAACGTCTTTGTTGTTTATGCCTAACAGTATAGCACAAGCGATTTTGATTGTCAACACTTATTTTTATTTTTTGATAAATAATTGACAAACTGTTTGAAATCGTGTATAATCAAGAACAACATAGAACAATGACGTTCATCAAGTGCTTATTATAACTTACTCGCTTTTTACGTGAGAGTGTTATTGCTTTTGATGAATGTTTTTTATTTTTATTAAGGAGATTAGTATAATGGTAAATAAAGAAATTCTTGAGTTTATACAAGAAAATGATGTGAAATTTGTTAGACTAGGGTTTTGCGATCCACTCGGTACTCCAAAAAATATTTCCATAATGGCAAGCGAACTGGAACATGCGTTTTCACAGGGGAGGTCTATTGATTCATCGGCTATATCTGTTTTTTCTGATATGAACAATTCAGATTTGTTGCTTTTTCCCGATCCATCGAGTTTGAGTTTGCTTCCGTGGAGGCCTCAAACAAACTCTGTTCTCCGCTTTTATTGCGATATAAAAAATTCAGATGGAGCAGATTTTATTGGCGATGGTCGTTATATTCTAAAAAAAGCGATATCCGATTTAAATGACTTGGGATTTTCGTGTAGAATGGGTACAAAGTGTGAATTTTATCTTTTTAAAACCGATGAATTTGGCGAGAATACTATGAAACCATTAGATAACGGGACTTATCTTGATATCTCTCCATTGGACAAAGGTGAAAATATTCGACGCGAAATTTGCTTGTGTATCGAAGAGATGGGTTTGACTCCAGAAAATTCTCATCATGGGTTGGGGCCTGGACAAAATGTAATTGATTTTAAATTCAATGACCCATTATCTGCTGCAGATAATTTCTTGTCATTTAAATCAGTTGTCAAATCCATTGCTACAAGAAATGGGCTTTTTGCTTCGTTTATGCCGAAGCCTTTTGCGGATAAAAACGGTAATGGTATGCACCTGAACATTTCGTTGCATAAGGACAAAGAAAATGTGTTCAGCAATCATAATAGCGAAAGTTTTAAATATGCAAAGAATTTCATTGCGGGTATATTAGATAAAATCCCCGAGATAACTTTGTTTTTAAATCCTGTTAATAATTCATACGAGAGATTAGGAACATTTCAAGCTCCTAAGTTTGTTACTTGGTCACACCATAACCGCATGGGGTTGGTGAGAATTCCTGTTGCAAATAAAGGTAGAGAGCGCATGGAGTTGCGTTCGCCTGACCCTTCAGTAAATCCTTATATCGCTTTTTCGCTTATCCTGTATGCAGGTATGTATGGAATAAAAAACAATTTGGAATTGCCAAAATCAGTAGATATTTCTTCTTTTATTGAAAATGACTCATTATTACAGAGCTTTAAAGCTTTGCCTGCAAATTTAGGAGAAGCAATTAAATTAGCAAAAAAAAGTGATTTTGTAAAAAAACATTTAGATAGCAAATATTTAAGTAGCTATATAAAGTATAAAGAAAATGAACTTTATGAGTTTCAAAAAGAGAGTGATAAGTACTCTTATTATGAAAAAGGTGATTTCAATAATTTGTAGGAGAGGGGTGGGGCTTTTATGGAAAGTGTATTAATAGTTTCATATTCTGACCAAAGTCTTGAAGGTATTAGTCGATTGCTGAGAATGCTTTCATGCAATAAAATTTCCACCGTAAAAACTTGTGGAGAGGCAAGAAGATTAGCGAGAGAGAATAATTTTGACTTATATATAATAAATAGTCCTGTTTATACTGAATCGGGAGAAAATTTGGCAAAAGAGCTTGTTTTAAACGATACATCTCAAGTTATATTTATTGTTAAAAATGATGTATATGAATATATGTCAAGTTTGGTCGAAGATTCAGGAGTGTTAACTATATCAAAACCGATTAATAAAAATATATTATGGACTGCTCTTAAATTGTCAAAAGCAACAAACTCAAGACTGAAAAAAATACAAAAACAAAAAGTGAAGTTAACTCAAAAAATAGATGACATTAGAATAGTGGACCGTGCAAAGTGTGTTTTAATTTCTCACTTGAATATGAGCGAAACAGAAGCGCATAAATACATTGAAAAAAAGGCGATGGATACACGTTGTTCAAGAAGGGAAGTAGCTGAAACCATTCTGAAAAACTATGAAAGTTGAGTTAATGAAACTGTATTAAGAATTTGCACAACCTCTATGTATGAAATTTGAAGTGGTTCGGATTACATGAACTCGGCTAGGTAAATATGGTAAAATTTTTCTATTTATTATAGTATAAAAAGTGTAAAAGGTAGAGCTTTGCGGCAGTAAAACTTCTTTATTG
>CAYJBU010000020.1:0-10425 GCA_964368155.1 uncultured Eubacteriales bacterium
ATTTTTATCTTAAATTTCAATAAATTTATTTGGGGGTGGTGGGGCGCCCCGTGGGGGTTGTCATAAAAAAAACGTTAAAAAACCCCGGCACCCCGCTTGGGGGCGTCCCTACACTTTGTTTATTTTCACCTTAATGCGACAACCATAAAAATAAGAATTTAGCTAATAATTTAGGTGAGGGCACGAAAACCCTCACCTACTTTTTTTGTAATCTAACTACTTGAAAATAATCATGGCGACTGCAACCGATTTACTATAAAAAGCTTGACTTTGTTACATCTATTCACGTCAATCGACTTATTTATAATCATTTCTTCACTCTTATATACGCGCCAGATTCTATTTCAACATCTGTTTTAACTAAAACCTCCATCGTAGCATGTGGAGCAGCCTCAATCGGATTAAAGTACTTGTCATAAATATCATCTAAATTAATATTAAAAGGTTTCTTCCCTACTTGAAGTACATTTCCAACATCACCTTTTAAGAACTTATTTCTTTGAGATAATCTTAAATACTCCCCTTCTCTTCCGAGACAAATTGCTACAACTTCCCAATCCCTTATGTACCCGCCGCTAGCAGTATTTTGACCGGGTTCAACTCCTAAATAGAAACCTTTGCTGTACTCTCTATGGCTAGTTTTATTCACTTCGTCTATAATCCAATTTGGCAAATCACTACTGGGATTTTCTAAGCAATATTTTACCGCTTCCTTATATGCAAAAGTGGTACTAGCAACATAATATGCAGATTTTGCTCGTCCTTCAATTTTAAGGCTATCTATTCCTGCTTCAATCAACTTTGGCACTAAATCAATAGTGCACATGTCCTTTGAGTTCATGATGTAAGTACTACCGATATTATTTTCGCCTACTATCTCTTCAATTGAAAAACGCTCATTCGGTCTCTTTTTTTCTATCAATTCATATTCCCATCTACACGGCTGAGCACAGTCTCCCCTGTTCGCATCTCTGCCAACCATATAAGAAGACAATAAGCATCTGCCCGAGAACGAAACGCACATTGCACCGTGAACAAATGCTTCTATTTCCAAATCCGACGGCGAATTTTTCCTAATCTCGATTATTTCGTCTAACGACAATTCTCTTGCAAGAACAACTCTTTTTGCGCCTAAATCATAAAAAGCCTTTGCAGTTTCATAATTTGCCACACCTGCTTGAGTAGAAATATGTATCTCTACTTTCGGAGCAAATTGTTGAGCTAGTCTTAAAACACCTATGTCGGCTACTATAACTCCATCCACGCCTATTTCGTTCAAATAAGACAAAAAATCAGGCAATGATTTTAACTCATCATTATGCGGAATGCTATTACATGTGACATAGACTCTAACACTTTTTTCATGACAAATTTGTACAGCAGTTTTTAATTCTACATCACTAAAATTTTGAGGAGATGTCCTCATTCCAAAATTTTTTCCTGCTAAATAGACCGCGTCCGCACCGAATAACAGTGCGGATTGCAATCTTTCTAAATCTCCTACAGGAGATAAAACTTCAATTTTCTTAGCCATTACACAAGACCCGCTTTCACTAAGTTTTCATTGTGTTCCTCTAAAGTTCTTGCATAATAAGCAGTTCCATCTGTTGTGTTATGACAAAAATAGAACATTCCTTGTTCGATATAATCAGGATTTGGATTAAGTGCGGCTTTAATTGCTTCAATTCCCGGATTTGAAATCGCACCCTCAGGCAACCCAGCTTCGCTATAAGTATCGTACTCACTGTAGTAACCGTCAGGGATTTCTCCACCCACTTTATATGGATAGAAAACAGTCGAGTCCATTCCAAGTGTCGGTATTCCGTTTTCGACTCCTCTGTCTAGTCTGTTATGAATAACAGCAGACACGTTATACATATCTTCGTTACTAGCAGCTTCCGACTGAATAATTGAAGCCATAATGACTATTTCATCCATTGTATAACCCGAATTGTTAATTTGCTCTAATATATCACTGGTAATTCTGTTTTGGAAATTGTACAAAAATTTACCTATAACTGAGTCGATATCTTCATCTAAATAAAAAGTGTATCCATCTGGGAAAAGATACCCTTCAAGCTTATAGTATTTCTCGTCAGCGTTGTCAATCCAACTAATCATATCATAATTGTCATAATCATCACTATTTACTGCTTCAAGAAATTCCTCTTCCGAACAAACTCCATATTCTTCTAGTATCGAAGCTATTTCTGGCACTGTTCTACCCTCTCTGAATATGAGATCCACAGTTTGCCTTGGCGAACCACTTTGAAGCCAGTTAATCAGCGCTTCATAATCTAAATTGGTCGGAACTTCGTATACTCCCGGCTCAAAATATTGCATATCTGCTGTGACACTACAATAAATACTGAAAAATTCAGGCTGATTAATTACACCACTAGTTGCAAGAATTTCCGATAATTGAGAAGCTGTTACATTTTCTGGAACTGTAATCCGTGCTTTACCTTCTAGTCTTCCAATAGCAAATAAGTCGTCAGAACCTAATGTAAGATAGCTAGCAAAAGATATCGCAACCATAATCACCATAGCAATCCAAACCAATCGAAAAACCCTTTTGTTTTTAACTGCTTTAATCCTATCTCTTTTCTTGTGGTCTTTTCTTTTCTTTTTATCTGCTTTATCAAATTGATAATCACTTACTGTAGATTCATCAAATGAAGTTCTAGTCGAATAACTCAAGCTATTAATCGGGTTTTCCCTAACCGAGGTTTTAGTTGGTACCTTAATATTAGGAATAGTGTCATAAGATTTATCGTTTATTTTAATATCATATGGATCTCTTAATGACGATACATTTTCATCTTGTTCAATTTTTACATCGAAATCATCATCTGCATCCAAGGGAGAATTATTTTTGTTTTCCTCCAAAAGCCTTGACCTCCTTTACAGATTTATCTGTAATAATATAATCTATTTTAATATCATTTTCTTGTGTAGGGATATACTTACACATTTGCTCCTCAAAACACAAACCAATCTTAACGATTGCTTTATTCATCAAAAAATTATCATAATACGCTTTACCATAGCCAATTCTGTCACCTTCGATTGTAAAACCCAAGCCAGGAACTAAACATATTGTGTTATCAAAATTTTTCAACTGTGTTTTCTTAATCGGTTCTAAAATGTTATATTTCCCCAAAGACAGTTCAGATAAACTTTCAATTTTATAAAACTTCAGCACTCTTTCACTAACACAAACAGGAGCGTAAACTTCTTTTTTTTGATGCAACAGCTCTGCTATTATATCCAAAGTATCGACTTCTGTGCTTGTACTTATATAAACTAAAGCCTTATCAAAACTTAAATTCATCGAACAAAAATTCTTAAAAATTCTGATATTCTTTTCTTTTCTGTTTTTGATTTTACTTCTTATCTCTTTTAATTCTACTCTTAAAATTTCTTTTGTCATTTTATTAGCATTGCAGCCTTTACTTTTTCCGATACATAATCGCCAGCTAAAAGCTCGACAATTTTTAAACCAAACTCAAATGCAACGCCTGCAGCTCTTGCAGTAATCAATTTTCCATCGACACACAATCTTAAGTCTGGATTAACAGCGCCAATAAGTTCACCCTCAAAGCCTGGGAAACACACTGCTTTTCTGTCTTTTAACAGACCCATGTGCCCCAATATTGATGGAGCAGCGCAAATTGCCGCAATATATTTGTCATTATCATAACAATATTCGATAGAAGTCTTAACGATTATATCTTTTTCTAAGTTGAGCGTCCCCGGCATTCCACCCGGCAAAATAACCATGTCCATGTCGTCGGTAACAACTTCTCCGATTAATATGTCCGCTGAAACAGTAATACCGTGTGAGCCTGTAATTTCTTTCGCTCCAACTCCCACAGTTTTAATATCAAGCTCTGCTCTTCTAATAATATCTAAAACGACAAGTGCTTCGGTTTCTTCAAATCCATCAGCTAAAAACATATATATCATAACTAAATCAATCCTTTCACTATGTCAAATATTTCATCACTTATTCTATCAATACTTTTAGGCTCACCGTTTTCGCTGCAGTCAATTATCTTCCACGAGAGTTTGTTCGCCGCAAACATAGCAGCTTCCCTACACTCTGTCAAAAATAATTTATTTTTTTCGTGAATATCTTTTTGACTTTCATTACCGTTATATCTTTTTGTTATCAGTTTTTGAGAAATGTCAATTGGCATGTCAAGATAGATTACGCAATCAGCATTAGGCAAACAAAATTTGTTACACTCTAAATCGATAACCCAATCTATAAACTCGTCCCACTTACTTTTTTCAATCTTAGGCATTTGATATACTATATTTGAGCTGATATACCTGTTTGCTATAATAGTATGCCCACAATCAGATTTTTTTTTCCAACTTGTTGTATAGCTCGCAAATCTATCCACTGCATAAAAAGTGCAAGCGGCATAGGGATTAACTTCTTTTGGATTTTCTCCGAATTCTCCGTTTAAATACATTTTAACCGGTTCACTAGAACGAGACTGATAATCAGGAAAATCTACTTGATGAAAACTAACTCCTAAATCCTTTAACCTATTAACTAGCATAGTGAGCTGAGTTCCTTTTCCACTTCCGTCTAATCCTTCAAGTACAAACAAACTCATTTAAAAACCTCTTTTTTTTGATTTGCTCAATAATAACACACCTATATGAACTTTCTATGAACAATAAATAATATTTTATTAAAAATAGTAAATATATATTTAATTTAAGAAAAATGCTTGACAAAAGATAGACAATGACGTATAATAATTTAGAAAACAAAGCGGAGTTATCTCTCCCACCGTGCAGTACTGTCTGGCTACGGTCAATATCACGTAAATGATTACCCTATTTATTGTATCATTTTGTTTATTGACGGACAGATTATTCTGTCCGTTTTTATGCTTTGTAAATAACGTTATGGAGGTGCTTAACCATTAGCAATAAGGAACTACAAATTAACGAAGAAATCAGAGACTCTGAGCTTCGATTAATTGACTTTGATGGATCACAGCTTGGTATAGTTTCGCTTAGTAAAGCGATGTCCCTTGCGAATGAAAGAAATCTTGATTTAGTTAAAATTGCGCCACAGGCTACCCCGCCGGTGTGCAAAATAATTGATTACGGAAAGTATAAGTTCGAACAAACCAAAAGAGTAAAAGAGGCTAAGAAAAACCAAAAAGTTGTAGAAATCAAGGAAATACGTCTTTCCCTTAATATTGACGTGCATGATTTTAACACAAAAAAGAATAACGCAAAGAAATTTCTTGACGGAGGAAACAAAGTAAAAGTTTCCATTCGATTCAGAGGACGTGAAATGGGTCATCCTGAACTTGGTATTGAAACAATGACACGCTTTGCAAACGAATTATCCGAAATAGCAAATGTTGAAAAACCTGCAAAACTTGAGGGTAGAAGTATGCTTATGTTCCTCGCCCCCAAACCTGTTAAGTAAAATATAAGGAGGATTTAGCAATGCCTAAATTAAAATCACACAGTGGCGCAAAAAAGCGTTTCAAATTATCGAAATCCGGTAAAGTTATCCGTTCACATGCCAATATGAGACATCTTCTCAACGGACACGGAAAAACAAGTAAATCTAAACGCCAATTAAGAGGTACGGTTGTTTCCGACAAAACTAATGAAAAAGCTATAAAAAGAATGTTGCCTTACGCATAATTGAAGGCAAAAGAGAAAGGATGAACTATAAATGGCAAGAGTAAAAGGCGCACTTGCAACTCGCAAGAGAAGAAAAAAGGTTTTAAAACTAGCTAAAGGATACTGGGGTTCAAAGAGCAGACATTTTAAAATGGCTAAACAAGCTGTTATGAAATCCGGTAACTATGCATATATCGGACGCAAACACAGAAAAAGAGATTTTCGTCGTCTTTGGATTACAAGAATTTCAGCTGCGTGCAAATTAAATGACATGAATTATTCAACATTCATGAACGGACTTAAAAAAGCTGGAATTACACTCAACAGAAAAATGTTGGCTGAAATAGCTGTTGCAGATGCTAGTGCTTTCACTGCATTAGTAGCACAAGCTAAATCTGCTCTTTAAAATAAATCGGATAACAGCGTTGACCACAGTTGTGGTTGTCGCTGTTTCTTGAGTTTTATATGGTAATTTTATTATTGTAATTTTAATCAAATATAGCTATTTTTTGTAGTTTTTGGTGATAACAAAATTTATAAATAAAGGAGTGGCGAGTTTATGTTTGATGATAGAGTATATTGGTTGTGGTTGCAACATGCATTTGGTGCAGGCAGCGATAAACCTGTGAGCATTTACAGAAGATTTAACAGCCTAGAAGAATTTCATCAAGGTGGAAAATCTCTTTGGTCTAGTTTTGATTTCATCAGCGATAAAAACTTGTCTGCCCTTTCAACATATTCATTAAAACACGCCGAAGCGCAACTAGAATATGTGCTAAAAGCTGAACAAAATGTTATCTGCTATACAGATGAAGATTATCCCGAAAAATTGAGAAATATTGACACACCACCATGCGTGCTTTACTATAAAGGAGAAATTCCCACATATGATAATGTCCTCACAATCGCAGTAGTCGGCTCGAGACAAGCAGAAAAAAACTTTGTGGAAGTCACAGACCGTATTTGTTATGAATTATCAAAGCAAGGCGTGATGATAGTTAGCGGAGGAGCGCTAGGAATTGATACCGCTGCCCACAGAGGTTCACTAAAAGCTACAGGTGTCAACACTTGTGTTTTAGCTTGCGGACTTGACTATCCTTATTTGATGGAAAACTTGAATTTGAGAAATCAAATTCTTGATAAAGGTGGTTGTTTAATTACTGAATATCCGATTAACACCGGTGTTCATAAGGGAACTTTTGCCGTCCGAAACAGAATAATGTCCGCTTTATCAGATGGACTGCTAGTCGTTTGTGCAAAAAAGAAAAGTGGCACTATGCTCACTGTCGCACACGCAACAAAGCAAAACAAAGATATTTTTGCAGTCCCCGGAGATATTTCTAATCCATATAGCGAAGGTACAAATTTACTAATCCGTGACGGTGCAGTGCCCGTATTAGATCATAGTGACATTTTAGGAAATTATCCATCTTATAATAGAATTTCCACTACAGAATATGACATTTTAAAATCAACAAACAGAAGAGACGCTTCGCTTCTTTCCGAGAATTCCAGAACTGTATATAGCCATATCAGTTCAAAACCGATACATGTTTCAGCGCTTTGCGAAAGAACAGGCTTGAAAATTTCTCAAATCCAAGCATGCATCACAGAACTTGAACTTCTAGATTACATAAAAACACACGCCGGACAAAGATGTAGTTTGAAATAGGAGTTTATATGATAAAAATTACAAGTAGAAACAATACAATTATAAAAGAGTCAGTTAAACTTGTCAAATCTTCAAAAGACAGAGAGCGCAATTCAATGTTTTCACTTGAAGGAGCTCGTTTATGCGCGGACTCACCAACAGGTATTTTTCGTTTGTTTTACACCGAAAAAGCATATGATAAATATAGAAACTACATAGATCTATGTATAAAAAAAGCAGAAGAAGTTTATATTATTGATGAGCATATCTCCAGTTTGCTTTCATCAACCAAAACTCCACAAGGTGTTTTTTCTATTTGCCATATGCCAAAAAAACAAGGTGAAATCAAAGGCAAAATTCTTGTTATGGAAAATTTACAAGACCCCGGTAACATAGGAACCGTGCTTAGAACAGGTGAAGCTCTAGGAATTGATACATTCATTTTCCTTGGCGACACTTGCGATATATATTCTCCAAAAGTCACAAGAAGTTCTATGGGGGCTATAACGAGATTAAATTTTTTGAGATATGAGACATTATCTCAACTAAATGTTATACTAGAAAAACATGGCTATTCGTGTTTTTCATCAGTTCCACACTCAAATGCAATCCCTATTTATTCAGTGGATTTTCCGGAAAAAACAGCAGTTTTTATTGGAAATGAAGGTAATGGACTGAGCGAAGAATGTATAGAAAGCTATAAAAACATCACCATTCCCATGAGAGGAAAGGCAGAGTCTCTTAATGCCTCTTCAGCCGCCTCAATTATAATGTGGGAAATGATTAAAAATAGTACTACCAAAAGTGAAAGGAATGATTAAATGTCAAATTTAGTAATTGTTGAGTCACCAACCAAGGTAAAAACAATTAAGAAATACCTCGGCAAAGATTATAAAGTAGTAGCAACAGTAGGACACATCAGAGATTTGCCTTCTGCAAGACTTTGTGTAGATATAAAAAATGACTTCGCCCCAAAATATAGTGTTATTAAAGGTAAGGAAAAATTAGTTTCAGAGTTAAAAGACTTTGCAAAAGAGTCTGATAAAATATATCTTGCAACCGACCCTGACCGTGAAGGTGAGGCGATTTCTTGGCACTTAGCGTATCTCTTAGATTTAGATTTAGCAGACCTTGACAGAGTAACATTTAATGAAATCACAAAAAATGGCGTTACAGAGGGAATGAAAAACCCAAGAGCTATCGACTTAGATTTAGTTAATGCGCAACAAGCAAGACGCGTTCTTGACAGACTTGTTGGCTATACATTAAGCCCATTCCTTGCTAAAACTATCAGACGTGGACTGTCTGCAGGACGTGTACAATCCGTTGCAGTTAAAATTATTGTTGATAGAGAAAAAGAAATTAGGGCTTTTGTTCCGGAAGAGTATTGGAGCATTGATGCAAAGTTGATTGCCCAAGGCTCACGCTCTGTCTTCCCTGCTTCATTCTATGGAGACAAAAACGGCGAAATAAAAGTGACTAACAAGGAGCAAGCAGATGGAATTTTAGCAAGCCTTGAAAAATCTGACTTCATTGTTGACACAATAAAAAAAGGCAAGAAAAACCGTCAACCATCTCCCCCATTTATTACTTCTACATTACAACAAGACGCCTCGAGAAAACTTGGCTTCCAAGCTAGAAAAACAATGAAAGTAGCTCAAGAATTGTATGAGGGCGTTGAAATTGAAGGCATAGGCGCGTCGGGTCTTATCACTTATATGAGAACTGACTCATTGAGAATTTCTACAGAAGCTTTAGAGCAAGCGTCAGGATACATCGAAAACAGATGGGGCGATAAGTATCTTCCTCCAAAAACCAGAGTATTTAAATCTAAAAAAAGCGCACAAGACGGTCATGAAGCTATTAGGCCGACCGATATCAGTTTGACACCACAATCAATTGAAAAGTCACTAACTAAAGATCAATTTAGATTGTATAAGCTTATTTGGGAAAGATTTATCGCTTGCCAAATGGCTAACTGCGTTTTGAATACAAACCAAGCAACAATTTCTGCCGGAGATTATATCTTTAAAGCATCGGGACATACAGTTCATTTCGATGGATTTACTGTACTATACGAAGAGGGCAAAGATGAGTCAGAGGAAAAATCTAAAGATTTACCTAATCTTGAAGTCGGAATGCCACTTAAAGTAAAAGAGTTACTTGGAAATCAACATTTCACACAACCTCCTCCAAGATTTACCGAGGCATCATTGATTAAAACTTTAGAAGAAAATGGAATTGGTCGCCCTTCAACATATGCTGCTACAATAAGCACCATCACCAGTCGTGAATATGTAATTCGCGAGGCTAAGGTTTTCAAACCAACCGAGCTAGGCGAAGTTACAACGGGATTGATGAAAGACAAGTTCCCTGATATTGTTAATGTTAAATTTACAGCGGGAATGGAAACTGAGCTAGACAAAGTTGAAAGCGGTGAAGCCGATTGGATAAAAATTCTTCATGGATTCTATGACGATTTTGCTATTAGTGTAAAAAAAGCAAAAACTGAAATGGACGGAATTAAAATTGAACTTGAAGAAGACAAAACCGATAAAGTATGCGATAAATGCGGAAAACCAATGGTTGTAAAACATGGTAGGTTCGGAAAGTTCATTGCTTGTTCAGGTTATCCTGATTGTAAAAATATAATGAAGATTGTAAAAGAAACCGGTGTGCCTTGTCCAAAATGTGATGGGGACATCATAGAGAGAAAAACTAAAAGAGGAAAAATATTTTACGGATGTAATAAGTATCCAAATTGTGATTTCGTTTCATGGGATGCTCCATCTAAAGAAATTTGTCCAATATGTAATAAAAACTTAATGGAGAAAAAGGGTAAGAAAGAAGCGCTTTATTGTGTAACCGAAAACTGCACTTACACAAACCCTAACTCCGAAGTTCCCAAAGAAGAAAAATAGTATTAACTCATCAAATGAATGGATTCTCACGGGTTTCGAGCTTGATGTTTAACATAGTTAGTTCGGCGAAAATGACGCAGTCCACGAGGCAATTTATTAGAAAGGGTTCGTCACGGGTTTCGAGCTTGCTATTTAACATAGTTAGTTCGGCGAAAATGACGCAGTCATATGAATGATTATATAAAT
>CAYJBU010000020.1:10525-22849 GCA_964368155.1 uncultured Eubacteriales bacterium
TTTAACATAGTTAGTTCGGCGAAAATGACGCAGTCATATGAATGATTATATAAATGTAATTGGTGCAGGTCTTGCAGGTGTTGAAGCTGCAAATATTATTGCAAAAAACGGAATAAAAGTTAGACTTTATGAGATGAAACCAATAAAATTCAGCGACGCACATACAAGCCCTCTTTTTGCTGAATTAATCTGCTCTAACTCTTTAAAAGCTTCAAGAATTGATAGTGCAGCGGGACTTTTAAAAGAGGAAATGCGAATTCTAGGCTCACTGCTTGTTGAATGTGCGCAAAAAAGCAAAGTTCCAGCTGGCGGTGCCTTGGCAGTAGAAAGAGATGTTTTTTCTTCACTTGCGACTGAGGCAATTCAAAACAATCCTCTAATTGAGGTCATCAACGAAGAAGTAACCGAGATACCTACAGACGCTATTACTGTTATATGCGCAGGACCTCTTTGTTCTGACAAACTATCAGCCAAAATTAAGGATTTATGCTCGGGTTCCTTGAGTTTTTTTGATGCTGCAGCTCCGATTGTAAGTAGGGATAGTATAGATTTTAACAAGTGCTTCATGGCTTCGAGATATGACAAAGGTGACGACGATTACATTAATTGTCCCATGAACAAAGAAGAATACGAGACTTTTTATAACGCACTGATTAACGCCGAAAGAGCTGAACTTCACGACTGTGATGTGTATAATCCAAAAGTGTATGAGGGCTGTATGCCTGTGGAAATTATGGCAGGACGAGGAGAAAACACTTTACGCTTCGGTCCATTAAAACCAGTGGGGTTGCGCGACCCAAAGACAGGACACCGACCTTGGGCTGTCGTTCAGTTGCGTACTGAAAACAAAGATTTTACTTTATATAACTTAGTTGGATTCCAAACCAATTTAAAGTTTTCTGAACAAAAAAGAGTTTTTGGATTAATTCCGGGATTAGAAAATGCTAACTTTGTAAGATACGGAGTAATGCACAGAAATACATTTTTAGATTCGCCTAAACTGATTAACTCTGATTATTCTTTTAAAGAAAATAAAAACCTGTTTTTTGCCGGTCAGATAACAGGAGTTGAGGGCTATATGGAGTCAGCTGGTTCAGGGCTGTTAGCAGGAATAAACGCAGTGAGAAAATTCAAGGGTCTCCCCTCGCTTGTCTTGCCCGATATCACCATGAATGGTGCGCTAGCTGCACACATAAGCAGTAGCATTAGCAAAGATTTTCAACCCATGGGTGCTAATTTCGGTGTACTACCTACTATTGAACCACATATCAGAGACAAAAAACTGCGTTATGCAGCTTTATCAGAAAGATCAATTAACGCATTAAATACACTTTTACAGAATACATAAGCATTTGAAGAAATTTCAATCACCACTAATATGAGTTTATAGAAAGGATGGTCATTTAAATGAAAATTATTGTAGACGCAATGGGCGGAGACAATGCTCCTTTAGAAGTTCTTAAAGGTTGTATCGAAGCAAAAAATGAATATTCACTTGATATTATCTTGGTAGGTGATAAAGAAGTGATTAACAATTGTGCTAAGGACAATTCTTTAGATATATCTGCTTTTGAGATTTTACACGCATCACAGATAATTTCAATGAACGACTCTGCTACCGATGTTCTTAAAACAAAATCTGACAGTTCAATTGCTGTTGGACTTAAGGCACTAAAAGAAGGAAGAGCAGACGCCTTTTCAAGCGCAGGTAACAGCGGTGCATTAGTAATGGGCGCTACTACTATTGTGAAGAGAATTAAAGGAATAAAAAGAGTATGCTTCTGTGCGATAATACCAAATGCAGATGGCTTTTCTATGATAACTGACACAGGAGCTAACATTGAATGTAGACCAGAAATGATTGATCAGTTTGCTACAATGGCAAGTGTATATATGAAGAAAGTTATGGGAATAATCTCACCAAAAGTTGGACTTTTAAACTGTGGAACCGAAGAGCATAAAGGCACATCATTGCACATAGCAGCCCATAACCTGATGAAAGAAAACAAGAAAATTAATTTTTACGGAAATGTAGAGGGGCGTGACTTGCCGCTGAGCACAGTGGATATTATTGTTACTGACGGATTTACGGGAAATGCCGCTCTTAAAACATATGAAGGTGTTGCGAAGGTATTGATGGGAAAAGTTAAAGATGTTTTTAAAAAGAACATCTTCACCAAGCTAGCTGCATTAATTGTTTTAAAAGAAATTAACAAACTAAAAAAGGAACTCGATTACAATGAATATGGCGGCGCGCCAATCATTGGAGCAGTGAAACCTGTTTTTAAAATCCACGGAAGCGCTAAAGCGAAAACTGTGAAAAACGGTATAAGACTAACAATGAAATATGTTGAATCAGGTGCGATAGAAACATTGCAAGAAGCATTTAGCAAATCTGAGTGATTACTCTGTGAAAGGTGGGAGATGAGCATTTTTGAATGATTATGCTCCATATTATGCAAGAACTTCAAAAAAAAATCGGATATACATTTAAAAACATAGATTTACTAAAAAGAGCATTGACTCATGCTTCATATGCAAACGAAAACAAAAAAGATAGCTATGAGCGTTTAGAATTCTTAGGCGACTCCATACTTGGCTTGGTCTGCTCGTCTTACTTATATGAAAATTTCCCTAATATGCCTGAGGGTCAACTTACAAAAAACCGAGCTGCTTTAGTGTGCGAGAAATCTCTTTGCTCATTTTCAAAAAAGTTAGGTTTAAGCGAATTTATGTACTTAAGTTACGGTGAAATTCGCTCAGGAGGAAAAGATAGGGCAAGTATATTAGCAGATATGTTTGAGTCAATAACTGCTGCAATTTTTCTGGACAGCGGTGAGATTGAATCCGCAAGACAATTTGTGATTAAGTTCATTGCGCCTGCAGCACAGTCTCTGGAAAAAGCAAAATTTAAAGATTATAAAACCACACTACAAGAAATAATCCAGCAAAATCCAGAAGAAAAATTGAGCTATGCAGTTGTAAGCGAAAGTGGCCCTGACCACAACAAGCATTTTCGAGTTGAAGTTAGACTTAACAGCAATTGCATTGGCAAAGGTGGCGGAAAAAGCAAAAAAGAAGCTGAACAACAAGCTGCACGCCTTGCATTGGAGTTGATGGGATATTAAACATTCAAACATTTCAATTTTCATCCCTCATTTGGGTTGTCCTCAAAATTGTAGCTTTTGTAATCAAAAAGCAATTACTGGTCAACAATATTTACCAAACGAAAATGATTTAGAAAAAGCAGTACATACTGCATTTATCAATAATCACAATTTATCAAACACAGAACTGGCTTTTTTCGGTGGTAGCTTTACTGCAATCGAAAAATCATATATGAATAGATTGCTGGTTTCAGGGAGTAATCTCGTTCGTGAATATGGATTAAAAGGAATTAGAATTTCTACTCGTCCAGACTTTATAAGCGAAGAAATTTTAGCTACTTTAAAAACTCATAATGTAACCGCCATCGAACTTGGTGCTCAGTCGATGGACGATAATGTATTAAAATCAAATGAAAGAGGGCACTGCAGTGATGATGTTGTTTCATCTTCTAAACTGATTAAGAAAAATGGATTTGAACTTGGACTTCAAATGATGACAGGGCTATTTCGTTCTTCGTATGAATTAGATTTAATTACAGCTGAAAAGCTGGTTGAATTAAAACCAGACACACTCAGAGTCTACCCTACTATCATTTTTAGTGGAACAAGGCTCGAGGAACTATTTGTCTCAAACGAATACAAACCACAAACTATCGACGAAGCGATTAAAGTGTGCTGTAAAATTATAGAACTATGTGAAAACAACGACGTAAATTTGATTAGACTGGGTTTACACTCAAGTGAACAATTAGCAAAAGCAGTTGCAGGTCCAAATCACCCTGCTTTCAAAGAATTATGCCTGTCAAATATATTTTTAAAGCGACTGTTGAATTCACTAAACACTAAAGGCAATTACACTGTATATGTAAGAGAAAAAGACTTGTCTATCGCAACAGGTCAAAAGAAAGATAACATCAACAAGCTTAAAAATTTAGGTTTTGAAGTTAAATTCAAGATAAATAACACTCTCAAAGAAAGAGAATTCATTATAGAGGTAATAAATTAATGCTTTTAAAATCGGTCGACATTCAAGGGTTTAAAACCTTTCCCGACAAAACATCATTAAAATTTGAAGAAAATATGGTTGCTGTTGTTGGACCAAACGGTAGCGGTAAGAGTAATGTTAGTGACGCAATCCGTTGGGTTTTGGGCGAGCAATCCACTCGAATTCTAAGATGTTCGAAAATGGAAGATGTAATTTTTAAGGGAACTACTCAAAGGAATGCTGTAGGCTTTGCTCAAGTTACCATGAACATTGACAACAGCGACAGAACTTTGAATTTTGACAGCGATAATCTCTCGATTACAAGACGTTATTATCGTTCAGGCGAGAGCGAATATCTAATTAACAAAGCAGTAGTCAGACTTAAAGATATCAACGAACTTTTCATGGATACAGGGCTTGGAAGAGATGGATATTCAATTATCGGTCAAGGTAAAATAGATTCCATTGTTGCAGCAAAAAGTGACGAAAGAAGAGAAATTTTTGAAGAGGCTTCAGGAATTTCCAGATATAGATACAGAAAGCAAGAATCGGAAAGAAGACTTGCAAAAACAGAAGATAATCTTGTTAGATTAAGAGACATAGTTTCTGAATTGGAACAAAGAGTTGAACCTCTTAGAATACAATCTGAAAAAGCACAGAAATTTGTTGAATTTAGCACAGAAAAACGAAACCTTGAGATTGGTCTTTGGCTTGAAACTCTTGAAAGTTCAGGAAAAATTCTAAGGGATTTTTCTGAAAAAATTCAAATCACCACTCTTCAATACAACAATATCGAAGATGAATTAGAAAACATCAATAAAAAGAACCAAGAAACATTTCAAAGAAATGCATATCTTAATTCTCAAATAGAAAGTGGTAGAACATCAGCGACAGCAATTGACGAAAATATTGTTCGTTCACAAGGGGAAATCTCAGTTTTTATTAACGATATCACGCACAACAATAACAATATTGATAGAGTTAAGAATGAAATTGACAAAATGGCTACTTCAAGAGAAGACATAGAAACTCAAATCGCAAACAACCAATCTATTATTCAAGAAAAAAGTTCTTTTGTTTCTGTCTACAACAAAGAGTACATGGAGTTGTCTGACAAGCTAGAAAGTTTAAGAAAACATATCGAAATTCACACCAGTGAATTCGATAGCATTAATCAACAATCAAATTTAGTTATTACAGATATAGCTTCTTCACGAGTTAAACTCTCGTCTTTGACTTCTCTACAAGAGGAGATAACTAACCGTGGAGATGGGATAGACATTGCTATTCTTGAAGGAAAGAATTCTATCTCAGAATTAGAAACTCAATTACAAAACCTAATAACTGAATTTTCTGCTTTTGAAGAAAAGAAAATTGCTCTTAATAACTCTGTTGGAGGCTACACATTAAAATTATCAAAGAGACAAGAAAAATCTGATTTACTAAAACAAGAGATAGACAAACTGAATTTAGATGCTAACGAGGCTTTAAGGCGTGCTAAAATCCTTGAGGATTTAGATAAAAACCTTGAAGGATTTGCATATAGTGTAAAAACAATAATAAAAGACTCTGCACGCGGTTTTTTGAAAGGAATACATGGTCCTGTAAGCAAAATCATCGACACAAAACCGCAGTATTCTGTCGCAATTGAAACTGCTCTTGGTGCTTCAGTTCAAAATATTGTTGTTGGAACTGAACAAGATGCAAAAAATGCAATTAATCATTTAAAGAAAAATAATGGAGGAAGGGCGACTTTTCTTCCCCTCTCCACTATTAAAGGGACTATCCTAAATGAAAACGAATTCGAAGATATATTTGGCTTTGTTGGAATTGCTGCTAATCTAGTAAAATGTGAGAATATCTACAACGGAATAAAAGCGTCTTTACTTGGCAGAATTATCATCGCTGAAGACTTAGACAGTGCAGTAGTTATTGCCAAAAAAACTTCCTATCGTTACAGGATAGTTAGTCTTGACGGGCAAGTAATCAATTCAGGCGGCTCGCTCACAGGAGGTTCGCAAACTAAAAACACAGGTCTTTTGAGCAGATCTTCAGATATTCAAAAATATAAAGAAAAAGCTGACCAATTCATTACTAAAGTTCAAGAAAAAACGCTTGACTTTCAAAAACTCCAAGCTGAAATTGGGGATATATTGGCAGAAACTGAAAATTTGAAATTGGAGCTTATCTCAATTTCAGAAGACTCTGTTAGAAACGAAACACGACAACATTCAACACAACGTGAAATTTTAAATGCTAAAACTTCTCTTGAAAATTTAGTGTTTGAAAAAGAAAATTCTAAACAAAGATTGATTGATTTAACCAAGGAATGTGACGAGTTATTAAGTGTGATAAATGATTTAGAGCTTCGTTTGCAGGTGCACAGGGAAAACATTGACAACTTGAATCTAGGAAAAGAGACTATCCAAAGCGAATGTGATATTTTATCAGATAAAATGCAACAACTCAAAATCACAGTTTTTTCTTTAGAAAAAGACATGGAAGCAATGCAAAGCACTATTAATTTATTGGTTGAAAGAAATCAAAATAGTTCTTCTGTTCACGATGAACTAAATGAAGAATTGACAAATTTTGAAGCTAACATAGATAAACTGACCAGTCAAGTAAAATCAACTGAAGAAAAAATTTCAGAAATGAAGCTCGAGTCGGATAATATCAGGGAAAACGTATCCTCATTGATGAGTCAGCGTGATGAAAACGAAAAGTTACTCACCTCTTTGCGTGAGGAAGAAAAAAAACACCTCACCGACCGTGAAAACTCTGGAAAAGAACTTGCTAGACTCCAAGAGAGAAGTGAAAATCTCCAAAAAGACTATGATAACATTATCAAAAAGCTTTGGGACGATTACGAGTTGACTAAGAGTGAAGCGATGGAACAATGCGCTGAAATCAGCGATATTAAAGCTGCTACTTCGCGATTGAATGAGCTAAAAAACAAGATTCGTGCGTTAGGCTCTGTAAATCCCGGAGCAATAGAAGAGTACAAAGAAGTAAGAGAGCGATATGACACATTAAGTGAGCAAGTTACAGATGTTGAAAAGTCTAAAGAAGAGTTAATCAAGCTGATAAATGAATTAACAAAGCATATGCAAGAGTTATTTTCTGTTAGATTTTCTGAAATCTCGTCCAATTTCACAGATATTTTCAGAGAACTGTTTGGTGGGGGCTCTGCTAGCTTGAGTTTCACCAATCCCGAAGACATACTAAATTCAGGAATTGATATTAAAGTTCACCCTCCCGGGAAAATTGTCTCTCACATCGAAGCACTTTCTGGTGGCGAAAAAGCACTAGTAGCTATTTCTATATATTTCGCAATTATGAAGGTTAATCCTCCCCCATTTTGTATGCTTGACGAAGTTGAGGCAGCACTAGACGACGTAAATGTTAGGAGATTTGCCGATTATTTGAAGCGAATTAACCGCAACACTCAGTTTATTGTTATCACTCACCGAAGAGGTACAATGGAATGTGCTGATGTACTATATGGCGTCACTATGCAAGATGACGGGATATCGAAACTATTGTCTTTAAAAGCATATGAAGTAGAAGAGAAACTTGGCATTAAATAATAGGTAAATAATTTCAGTACTTAATTTTCGCATTTTAAAGGAGATTTTATATGGGTATTTTTGACAAAATAAAAAATGGTTTAAAGAAAACAAGAGAAAACATAAGCAACCAAATTAATGTAATGCTCAACACTTTCACTAAGATTGATGAAGAACTTTTCGAGGAACTAGAAGAGCTTTTGATAATGGCTGATGTTGGAATGTTGACTGCTGAATCAATTTGTACTACTCTTAGAAAAAAAGTCAAAGAACAAGGAATTACCGATCCACAAAGGATTATGGGATTACTTGAAGAATGTGTTGAGGAAATGATATCTGGTTCTCAAGATTTAGATTTACAAACTTCTCCTTCTGTAATTTTGGTAATTGGTGTTAACGGCGCAGGCAAAACTACAAGCATTGGCAAGCTTGCTGCACAATTAAAGGCTCAAGGCAAATCAGTAATTCTTGGTGCAGCTGACACTTTCCGTGCTGCAGCAATTGACCAACTTGAAGTATGGAGTCAAAGAGCAGATGTTCCAATAATTAAACACAGCGAGGGTGCAGACCCCTCTGCAGTTGTGTATGATACGATAGTTGCTGCTAAATCCCGTAACTGTGACGTAGTTATTTGTGACACTGCGGGCAGACTCCACAACAAAAAACATCTGATGGAAGAACTAGCGAAAATTTCAAGAACCGTAGAAAAAGTCGCGCCAAACTGCTCAAAAGAAATCTTACTTGTCTTAGATGCTACCACAGGACAAAATGCAGTTAATCAAGCGCGAGAATTTATGTCAGTTGCACCTATTACCGGAATTATCCTAACAAAGCTTGATGGAACTTCAAAAGGCGGAATAGTTATAGCCATTAGAGAAGATTTAAAGCTACCTGTCAAATTTGTTGGAGTTGGAGAAAAAATCGACGACTTACAAGTGTTTGATCCAAAAGATTTTGCAAAAGCTCTTTTTGTTAGAAATGAATAATAATTAATGCCTGCTGAACTACTTGATATCATCAAGGTAAGCCGTAAAATTCGCTCTGTGAGTGAATTTTACAACAAAAGTCTTGCGTTTGTACTGAATAACGTGTTATTCAGTAGGCTTTAATTATATATACCAAAACCCCAATGATTAAAAATACTAATCATTGGGGTTTTTATGGCAAAAACTTTCAAAGAGAAAAATCAACTATCGAAATTTTTTCTCTTCTGTCGAAGTGACAGCACTAACTTGTCCTCTACCTGTTACCTCGTGGTTAACTCCGTCAAATTTTGGATCTGCATACTCTTCATACCACTTCTTCATTGACATTTTCATCTCTTCTATTTTATCATAATATTTTTTATCATCAAATAAATTAACCTTTTCACAAGGATCATTTACTAAGTCATACAGCTCATTTACACCTTCAAATTTGCCATATCTCTGAACATATTTCCACTCTTTTGACCTTATCATTCTGACAGGACCATATTCATCTAAAATAACAACATTTTCTCTTCCTGCAACTTTTTCCCCATGCAATACAGGAGCAAAGCTTGTTCCGGGTAGTTTTGACTCGAATTGGACTTCTATGCTGAGTTCATCCGTCAATGTTTGGAAAATATCATAATGGCTGAACATTTCATCAACAACAACGTTTTCTTTAATGCACTTCGGTTGCGAGATGATAAAAGGCACTTCAACTGCACTGTCATACATATTCAAAGGGCTGGTTCCATTTCCTTTTCCAAAAATCCCATGATGTCCCATACTCATTCCATTGTCAGCTGTAAAGATTACAATTGTATTTTCACGCATATCTTTATCTTCGAGCAAATCAAGAATATCTCCAATTCCTTTGTCCATCGCAGTGGTTGCAGCACAATACCCTCTTAAAAACTCTTTGCGAACTCTTAATCTTTCTTCTTCTGAAGCATATTGATTGTTTGCCCACTCGTGCGGTTGTTCGTTTGGCAAATTAGGAAAATCTGTGTTATCATACATATCTATATATTCTTTTGGATGATGCTCTGCACCCCAAGGAGCGTGAGGAGCAGTATAATGAACAGCTAAGAAAAACGGATTTTCATCATTATAATTATTAATGTAATCAAGTGCATTTTCAGTTATATATTCTGTGAGATATTTTCCTTTTATCATGTCAAAGTGACCATCTTTTAGCACAGTCGAGTAAAAATAATTATCTCCGCCTAGAGCAATTGTACGCCAATGTGTAAATCCACACTGAGGTTTACCCGCGTCTCCCATATGCCATTTTCCGCTTATTGCACAGTTATAACCATTTTTTGCTAGTTCTTGAGTAATTGTTTGATGTCCGTCAAGGAACCTTATCGCTTTTGAATTTGTAAGCTGATCCTTTGGCCATTTATACTCCTCGTCGGGATTGTCTTTTTTTAACTCGTTTAGGAGTTCCTCAGCTATTTCACTTTCATCAATATGTCCTTCTGCAATCCAATCGTGCACACCATGTGCAGAGGGAATCTTTCCTGTAATGATTGACATTCTTGCAGGCGAACAAACAGGAGAGGCACAGAAAAAGTGTGAAAACTTAACTCCGGTTTGAGCAAGTCGGTCCAAGTTAGGTGTGTGTAAATCTTTGTTTTCGTTACCCATTGCCCAATTTCCTTGGTCATCGGATAAGATAAAAATAACATTTGGTTTTTTCATTTGCTTGATACCCCTTTTAAAATAAATTAATATATATTTACACTCTAAAATACATAGTATATAAGTGCTTGTTGATAGTCGAAAATAATTCAGAATAAACATTATTCTTACATTAATCATCATATATCATTAACAGCTCCATGTCAATAAAAAAACAAGAATTTACACTATTGCTAGTGCAAATCCTCATCTAGTCCATAAAATATTGTATTCAGCTCACATAACATCAACTCTTCATTACATTATAAAGTTCTGTTTTTATGTTTTCTAGCGAAAGATTAATATGGTTAACCATACTAGATAAATTATCAGTGTTCTTTTCATTTTCATCCAAGGCAAAACTCGAATCATCCGCTAATTTTTTAATCTCCGAAGCAACCACAGAGAACCCTGCTCCAAACTGTCCTGCGTGTGCAGCTTCAATACTTGCGTTAATTGCAATTATTTTAGTTTGTGTTGCAATCCCATTTAATTTTCTGTTGGAAGCAGCGCTTTCTTTTAACATAGAGTTAACCAAGTTAATGTTATCAATAAAGCTTTCAAATTTTTCTTCAAACTCAGTTAGTTTCTCATGAATTTCAACCTTGGAGTAATGCGTGCAGTTTCGCTTGTGATTTTGTCCCAATGCTATAGCCTCAGCAAAGTCAGTGCAACTTCCATATCCACAACAGAAACAGTTAATGTGCCTTTCCTCTTGCGTTTTCTTCCCAAGTGAATTAAACGCATCTTCTATATCCCTGCTAAATGCAGTTTTCTTCCTTAAAGAAGAATTAGTATACTTTCTCAAAAAGTCATTAAGTGCTAAATTTTTATCAAAATAACTGAACAGTTCAAGACCTTTTTCTCTTGAAACTCCTGCTTTATTCCGATTTGTATTGTAATCAATGCTGTTATGAGAAATGTTCTTCTCTGTTCCAGTTCCAAGATTACAACCATGTGAACAGTTTAATACATCAACTAATAAAGGAACAGGTTTGCGAAGTTTCGTTTCTTTAGCGTACTCTTCAAAATAGTGCTCAACATGACTAATTCCCTCAACTTGTTTAACCCAAACATCCTCGCCAAGATAGAAGTGAACATTTTCTTTAAGTCCTCCGGGTCTTGAAAAAGCAAACCCCCACGAACCATCAATATTATCAAACTTCGCAGAAGGACATCTGTTAAGATCAATGTTATTGTCCCTTAAATATTTTTTCAGTGAAGCATATGTAACATTATAATTTATATTATCGTTAGTGTTTTTATCCACAAACTCATATTTTTTTCCTATACACGGTGAAAGAAACGCAATTTGGTCATTGATATGCTTATACTTTCTTAAGTAAATCGCCGTACATAGTGCAGGACTGTGTACAGGTGACAAATACTCAATCAACTCAGGTTTAAATTTCTCGATATATTTTACTATTACTGGACATGGCTGAGCTATAACCGTGCTAAGTTTCTTTTCTTTTATCGCTTTGATATAGCCCCATGTGCAGATATCCGCACCATACGACACATCATAAATCAAATTAACCCCTACACTTTTCAGATAACCAAAAAGTTGATTTAAATTAGTAAAGTTTGTTCTTGCTGCAGGTGCTGCGACAATCGAAATTGAAACACCATTCCTTAAATCTTCAAAAAACTTCTCTGTGTCATCATTATAAACTCGTGCTTCATGGTCACAAATATCTATACATTCTCCACAGCCAATACACAACTCTGAATTTACAGTAATCTTGTTGTGTCCCTCTTCATATGTGGCAACATTTGCACTTACCGGACATTTAAATACACATTTATTACAACCAACACACTTGCTTTTTTCAGTATAAATCAAATCATTGCTCATGATAGTATTTACCTACCTTCAAATATAACTATATCTGTGGTAATTCCTTTCAACACTAATAATAAAATACAAAAATCTAAACAAATAAAATTATCCTAAATTTATAGTCGAACCAATACAAAAAACGTACAAAGACAGCAAAGGTAAAATTTTG
>CAYJBU010000021.1:0-15165 GCA_964368155.1 uncultured Eubacteriales bacterium
TGGCGGCTTTGACACTATCCGAGACAATACAATGTTCTCGCAATGGTCAAAATCTCTACAGCATATGAAATATGATGTTATTTTGGGTACCATTCGAGGTTATTATACCACACATATATACAAAAAGTCCATTGACGAATTGTAGAAAATTTGCAAAACAATATTTTAACAAAAAAAACATTATATATGAATAAAGCCTACTGAATAACACTTTATTCAGTACAATTCACTCACAGAGCGAATTGTACGGCTTATCTTGATGATATCAAGCTGAATTTTCGCCATAGGCGAAAATAGAAGTGTGCAGAATTTAGGTCGGCACACTTCTATTTTTGCATTCTTACTATATAAATAATGGTTTTCTAACAAAACTTTATTTTGGTTCAACCATATCAATGATTTTTCTTGGGCAAACATCGACGCATTTTCCACAACCTGTGCAGAGTTTAGGGTCAACTGTCGCCTTAAAGCTTGTAACTGTAATTGCTTTGTCCTCGCAAACTTTAACGCATTTCATGCACCCGATACATCCTACCTTACAGATTTTTGTAACTCCAGCACCTCTATCACAGTTTGAACAGCGCACAAATGCCTGCTTTTTAAAAGGAACTATAGTTATAAGGTTTTTTGGGCACGCCGTGACGCATTTCGCACAAGCTTTGCACAAATATGGGTCGATTAAAGCAACTCCACGCCTAATAACAACAGCGCCATATGGACATGCTCGTTCACAATCGCCCATTCCCATGCAACCAAAACGACAACTTGAAATTCCACCTGCTAAAAAAGCTGATGCACTACAGCTTTTAATTCCGTCGTAGTCCATTTTATCTGCTGTAACATCGTATGAACCAATACAATGAACAATTGCAGTTTGTTTTTCAATAACTGCGCTAACTCCTAAAATAACACCGCAAGCAGTTGCACATTCTTCTCCTCCGGGGGGACACATTCCAACCTCTGCTTCTCCCTTAGCCATAGCAGTCGCATACCCAGAACAGCCTGAAAATCCGCAAGCTCCGCAGTTTGCCCCAGGCAGTGCTTCAAGCAAAGCTTCTGCTTTTTCATCGACAGGAACATGCATAATAACCGCAGCAATTGAAAGAATTATTCCCGCTATAAGCCCAATCGAGGCAACTATCACTATTCCAAAAATTAATGGATCCATAAATTATGATCATCCTTTCTTTGCTATTACAACGTTTTGTGTTCTTTTTTCTGAAAACTAGTCTCTTTTAAAAACACAATACTATGCTAAAAGACTGTCTACTAAGCCTGTAAATCCTAAAAAGGACACAGAAACCAAGGAAGCAGAAACAAGTGTAATCGGCAAACCTTTCATAAATTTCGGCACATCACAAAGTTCAAGCCTCTCTCGAACTCCAGCAAATATTACCATCGCTACTAAAAATCCAACACCCGAACCAAAAGCATTGACCAACGAGTGAACATAACCAAAACTCGCATCACTTGCTCCTTTTTCCAAAACTAACATTGTAACGCCCAAAACAGCACAGTTTGTGGTTATCAAAGGCAAATAAATTCCTAGCGAATTATAAAGTGGAGGCATATATTTTTTTAATGTGATTTCCAAAAGTTGCACCAACGACGCGATTATCAAAATAAAGACAATCGTTTGCAAGTATTCAAGACCGACAGGCGCTAAAAGAAATGTAAAAATAGGCCATGTAACTGCAGTTGCTATAATCATAACCACGATAACAGCAAGACTCATCCCAAGTGCTGTATCTAGTTTTTTTGAAACTCCCAAAAAAGGGCAAATTCCCAAAAACTTGTTTAAAACATAGTTTTCTGTAAGAATTGCAGCAAGAAAAATTCCAATAAATATTCTAATACTATCATCCATTGCATTCGCCCTCCTTGTCACTGTTTTCTATAAATTTCGCGCAAGTAGAAGCCATTGGACACGCAGAGCAACCCATTTTTTCGGGTGCTTGCCCCTCCGCAGACAATTTCCCTGCAATGGCAATTAACATTCCAAAAACGAAAAATCCACCAGGAGGAAGCAGGAAAATTATTATCGGGTCAACGATGCCTTCTAAAAGTGGGAAACCAAAAACAGTTCCAGCTCCTAAAAGTTCGCGAATTATTCCCATTGCCAAAAGAGCGGCGGTAAATCCAACGCCCATTCCCAAGCCGTCTACGACTGATGGAATAACTTTATTTTTACATGCATACATTTCAGCTCTACCTAAAATTACGCAGTTAACAACAATAAGTGGGAGAAAAACGCCCAAACTGCTGTCTAAATCAGGAGAAAACGCCTTGATAATCAACTGAACAATTGTAACAAATCCGGCTATGATTGTAATAAAAGCAGGAATTCTCACTTTGTCGGGAATAAATCTTCTAAGCATAGAAATAACTGCATTCGAGCAAACCAAAACGAATGTAGACGCAATTCCCATTCCGATTGCGTTAAAAGCGCTAGTCGTAACCGCCAATGTAGGGCAAGTTCCGAGCAAAAGCCTTAGCACCGGATTTTCTTTAATCAGTCCTTTTGTAAATTCTTGTCCTAAACTCTTAGCCAACGCTTTCACCTCCATTCAAAATATCAAAAAGCTCTATAGCTTCATTAACAGCATCTGTAACTGCATCAGTCGTCACAGTCGACCCTGTAAGTGCCTCAATGTTACCATTTCCACTAGGCGTGTTTTTCACAACAGTCAGCTCGTTTGCTTCTTGTCTAAATCTATTCGTAAACTCTTCGTTTGTGCAATTCGCACCAAGCCCAGGAGTTTCAGATTGTTGCAAGATAATAATCCCAGTAATATTTTCATCAAGAGAAATTCCTGTCATAACAGAAACAGTCCCTGCATAGCCTTTTGATTCTGTCACAAAGATGTATCCCAAATCTTCTTCTCCATTTTTTGCAAGATAAGTAAATTCATCAACTTGTTCATAAGCCGTAGCATCGGGCATTACAAGGCTTCTACTTTGTTCCTCTTTTTCGATTTGAGCCTGAATAATTCTGTCTTTTGTAAGCTCGTTTGTCAAAGCCAATAGACCAGTAACACAAAAGCAGATTAGGCATAAAATCAGTGGGGGAAGAACCACAGTTTTAAAGTTCATCTTCATATATTCAACCCAATCACGAGATATCGTGATTTACCTTTCTATTTATTATCATGCTTTCTTTCCCGCAAAAGGAGAAATTTTCACTACTCTTTCGATTAGTGGAACTAAAATATTCATTATTACTATTGAATAAGAAACGCCCTCTGGCAAAGCACCATACGCTCTGATAAGCACTGTTAGAACTCCGCACCCAACAGCAAAAACAACTCTTGCCTTTGTGTGAATTGGGCTTGTTGTGTAGTCAGTAGCCATGAAAATAGCTCCTAAAACCAAACCACCAGAAAGAAGTTCAAAAACAGGGTCTCTACCCAATGCAAATGATAAAACAAAAACAGTTGATAAATATGTAAGAGGAATTACAGGAGATATTACATTTTTGTATACTAAATATGCTCCCCCGATTACTAACGCTACTATGCAAGATTCGCCAAGACATCCAGCTCTATTTCCAACAAACATTTCAAAATATGTAGGAAGTGCCTCGCCCGAATTTTCTGCCAAAATTCCAAGTGGAGTTGCAGTGCTGACTCCATCAAACGGAGTAGTCCAAGTAGTCATCGGCGAGGGAAACGAGTTCATAAGGATAATTCTTGCAGTCAGCGCAGGGTTTACAAAGTTTTGACCTATACCGCCAAACATTTGCTTAACAACCACAATTGCTATAACTCCACCGAAAGCTGCAATGAGTGGATTAATCGTTGACGGAAGGTTAAACGCAAGTAGCAAGCCTGTGACAACTGCGCTTAAATCGCCTACAGTTTGTTCTCTTTTCATAACAATTCTTGAAACGAATTCGCTTAAAACGCATGATAAAACGCAAATAATGATAATAAACACTGCATTCATTCCAAAGTATATCACAGAAGCGATAACAGCAGGAACCATAGCTATAATAACATCTAACATTATGTTATCAGTCGTAATAGGCGATTTTAAATGTGGCGAAGACGACACAACCAGTTTATCCATTATTTAGCACCTGCCTTTCTGATATAACTTTTGCCCAGTTTAATTGCGTGAACTATTTTTCTGTTGGCAGGGCAACTAAAAGCACAGCAACCACATTCCATACAAGACATTATATTTTCTTTCAATAATTCCTCGGTGTCTGCCCTCTCCGAGAATTTTTCAAGTTTTGTCGGAGTTAATTTCATTGGACAGGCAGCGACACATCGACCACATCGGATACAATCTGTTGGCTTTGCAAGCCTTGCATCTTTTGCATTAAAGCACAAAATTCCATTGTTTTGTTTCAGAACAGGAACTTCATCACTTGCAACTGCAACACCCATCATAGGTCCGCCCATGATTATTTTATGAGGCTCTTCTTTATATCCACCTGTAAACTCAATTACATCTTTAATGATAGTACCAACAGGCACAATTACATTCATTGGATTTTTAACAGAAGAACCGTCGACTGTAATTCTCTTTTTAATCAACGGAATTCCGGTTCTTAAATAAGAAGACAAAAAAGAAACAGAACCTATATTCATAACAATGCAACCGACATCAAGCGGAAGTTTCCCAGCAGGGACACATCTGCCAACTGTCGCTTGAATTAAAGTTTTTTCTGCTCCTTGTGGATATAGCGCGCGAAGTTTCGAAACATAAACACCTTCTTTATCTTTTATCAAGTCCAAAAGGTGCGCAATAGCATCGGGTTTATTACTTTCAACTCCGATAATTACTTCTTTGATGTTTAAAATTTCTTTGAGTTTAACAACTCCTTTGACCACATTCTCTGCATTCTCAAGCGCTTCTCTGTGGTCTGATGTCAGATAAGGCTCGCACTCTGCAGCGTTTATTATCAAATAGTCGATTTGTTTGTCTTCAGCAACATTCAACTTTACATGCGCTGGGAAACCAGCACCTCCCAAGCCCACTAAGCCTGAGGCTCTTGCAGCTTTCGCCAAACTTTTTCTGTCATTTACTTCCTCGATAGCTTTAATGTCCGGGTGCATTTCCATTTTGTCATCAGACTCAATAAAAACGCTGGTGACCATTTGACCAGCCGTGAGCATGATATCCTTGATATCTTTTACAGTTCCCGAAACAGATGAATGAACGGGAGTGCTCACAAACGCGTCACTGTCGCCAACAACTTGTCCTACATATACATAGTCGCCTTTTTTGACACATGGTGTACATGGTGCACCGATATGCTGTGTCATAGGTATAATAATATTTTTAGGAATAGGCATGAACACAGACTCAGATTTTGAAGTTCTTTTTAGATGTGGTGCGTGAACTCCGCCAAAAGTCTTGTGTGGCCTAAGTAATTTTTCCAAAAAGTTCAGTCCCTTCAATAATAGTAATTTCTCACAGTATTATAACATTAAAACCAACAAAACACAATGCTTTCTTTCACAAAAGTATGTTAATTTTATCACAAAGATTTATGTATAGCAATTGAAATCCCACTTCCCTATTTTCTGCAATTTTGGTTTTGCCTCTGTGGCTATAGATGAGCAATTTTTCTATTACACTCAAAATAAATCTAAGATTTTATTATCATTTTAGATAGCGTAGCCACTAGAAACAAAACATCCTCGCAAATAAACACCTCTATCACTTTTCGTATCTCAGATCTTAGTTTTAACTAACTAATCACAATGATTAAAATGCTATTTTTGTAAAAATCATCTATATTAGTTGAAAAGTGAAATAATAATCTTGCTTCAGAAAGTAAAATTAATAGTTTATTATAATAAAATTAAAACAAGATACATAATTCGTCATTATAAACAAAAACATAACATATAATTCGGCATAAATATAAATTTAAAATTCTTTTTAAGAATTATAATTGTCGTAATTCTTGTTATAATATTGTCACGTATGGAATAGGTATCTACACCATTTTATGTTAAATTTTTAACATAGTGAATGCTACTTTGTTCTATTTTACAAATTAAATTTTCTGTAATCGGAGGAAAAAAATGTTAAAAAAAGTTAGTACAGCACCTTTTTGTGATACACCTGAACAAAAAGAACAATTGATGGCTGCTTTGGCTTCTCTTAAAGATGATCAAGGCGCAGTTATGACTGCTCTACAAGAAGCTCAAGAAATTTATGGGTATTTACCAAAAGAAGTGCAAAAAGTTATCGCTGATGAACTAGACGTTTCATTAGAAGAAGTTTATGGTGTTTCTACATTCTACTCACAATTTGCATTGACACCAAAAGGCAAATTCCACATTTCCGTATGTCTTGGAACAGCCTGCTATGTTAAAGGCGCAGATAAAGTATTTGATAGACTTTCTGACAGATTGGGAATTAAATCTGAAGAATGTACAGAAAACGGAAAATTCTCATTAACTGCCTGTCGTTGTATCGGTGCTTGTGGTTTGGCTCCTGTTATCACAATTAACGAAGATGTATACGGCAGACTAGTAGCAGATGATGTAGACGAGATTTTAGCAAAATACAAAGAATTATGAGAGAACTTTCTTTAAATGTAATGGACGTTACGCAAAATTCGCTCTCTGCAAAGGCTGATTTAATTAAAATCAGTGTTGTTGAAAATGATGATGACAACACTTTGAAAATCACTCTTGAAGATAACGGTTGCGGAATGAGCGAAGAAGTTGTAAAAAAAGTTACTGATCCCTTTTATACCACAAGGACGACCCGTGACGTTGGTCTGGGTATTCCACTTTTCAAAATGAATGCAGAGATGACAGGCGGTGAATTCTTTATTGACTCTACTGTCGGTAAAGGCACGATTATATCTGCTTTGTTCAAAACATCTCACATCGACATGATTCCTTTGGGTGACATCAACTCTACAGTGTTACCGTTGATTACTGGAAATTTGCAAGTAGATTTTGTTTACGAGCGAGTTTTAGTCAAAAACTCTCAGGAGAATGGTTTTGTTTTAGACACAAGAGAAGTCAAAGAGGAATTGGGCGAGGATATCCCACTTGATTTACCTGATATTGTTTTGTGGTTAAAAGAGTATTTAGAGGAAAACACGAAAGAAATTTTGCTATAAAGTAGCGAATATACGCCCTCCTTCGGGCAAAAGAAGGAGAAAGGACGGCTTGTACTTAAAGAATATTAACAAGTCGATTTTGAATGCTTATGAAATCTTTAGCTGAATTAAAAGCAATTCGCGATAAAGCGAGACAAAACATTGGTTTTAGAGACGACGCTTCTTCAAAAAGAAAAATCTTAGTTGGAATGGCTACTTGCGGAATTGCTGCAGGAGCAAGACCTGTTTTGAATGCATTAGTAGAAGAAGTTGCAAAAAGACAAATTTCCGATGTAATGGTTACACAAACCGGTTGTGTTGGCGTATGTCAATACGAGCCTGTAATTGAGGTTATCGAAGAAGACGGTTCAAAAACAACATATGTAAAAATGGACGCTGAAAAAGCTGTTAGAGTTGTTAATGACCATATAGTAAACGGAAATGTTATAGCTGAGTACACCATAGGTGCAGCACAGCAACAATAAGAAAGGATGGGAATTAATAAATGTTTCGTTCCAATGTATTAGTTTGCGGTGGTACCGGTTGTACTTCCTCAAACAGTGAAGCTATAATTGAAAAATTACAAGAAGAAATCAAGGCTCAAGGTCTTGAAAAAGAAGTTAACGTTGTCAGAACCGGTTGTTTCGGTCTATGTGCTTTAGGCCCTATCATGATAGTTTATCCTGAGGGTTCTTTCTATAGCATGGTTAAAACAGACGACATTCCTGAAATCGTAAGCGAGCACCTTTTAAAAGGTCGTATCGTTAAAAGACTTCTATATAAAGAAACTGTTATTGATGAAAACACAGTTAAATCTTTAAATGAAACAAAATTCTATGAAAAGCAAATGAGAATTGCTTTGAAAAACTGCGGAGTTATCGACCCAGATTCAATTGACGAATACATAGCAGTTGACGGTTATGAAGCTTTGGGTAAAGTTTTAACTGAAATGACTCCTCCTCAATTAATCGAAGAGATGCTAGCCTCTGGCCTTAGAGGTAGAGGTGGTGCAGGATTCCCAACAGGTTTAAAATGGAAATTTGCATCGGGTTATGATGCAGACCAAAAATATGTATGTTGTAATGCTGACGAGGGTGACCCCGGTGCGTTCATGGACAGGTCTATCTTGGAAGGCGACCCACATTCACTTATCGAAGCTATGGCTATTGCAGGTTATGCAATCGGCGCAACATTAGGTTATATCTATATCAGAGCTGAGTATCCAATTGCTGTTGAAAGACTTAAACACGCTATAAATCAAGCTCGTGAATACGGACTACTCGGCAAAAACATCTTTGATTCAGGCTTTGACTTTGATTTAGAATTAAGACTTGGCGCTGGCGCATTCGTTTGCGGTGAAGAAACAGCTCTTATGACTTCTATCGAAGGTAAAAGAGGTGAACCAAGAGTTCGTCCTCCATTCCCTGCAGAAAAAGGTCTTTTTGGCAAACCAACAGTTTTAAACAACGTTGAGACATATGCAAATATTCCTCAAATTATTTTAAATGGTGCTGCTTGGTTCAAAGCTATCGGTACTGAAAAATCTGCTGGAACAAAAGTTTTCGCTTTGGGTGGTAAAATCCAAAACACAGGACTTGTTGAAGTTCCAATGGGTACAACACTTAGAACTGTTATCGAAGAAATCGGTGGCGGTATTCCAGGTGGACGTAAGTTCAAAGCTGCTCAAACTGGTGGACCTTCTGGCGGATGTATCCCAGCTTCTCTTATTGACACACCAATTGATTATGACAACTTGTTAGCAATCGGTTCAATGATGGGTTCTGGTGGGCTTATCGTTATGGACGAAACTAACTGTATGGTTGACATCGCTAAATTCTTCCTTGACTTTACTGTTGATGAAAGTTGCGGAAAATGCGTACCTTGCCGTGTTGGTACAAGAAGACTATATGAAATGCTTGAAAAAATCACTAACGGAACAGGCACATTAGAAGATCTCGACAAAATGGAAGAACTTTGCTACTACATTAAAGAGAACTCACTTTGCGGATTGGGCCAAACAGCTCCAAACCCAGTGCTTTCAACTTTGAGATACTTCCGTGACGAGTACGAGGCACACGTTTCTGATAAAGTATGTCCTGCTGGTGCTTGTAAAGCTCTTACAACTTACTTTGTTATCGAAGAAAAATGTAAAGGCTGTACAATATGCGCAAGAAACTGCCCTGTTAATGCTATCGAGGGCGGCGTTAAAGTTCCACACGTAATCGACAATGCAAAATGTATAAGATGTGGTGTTTGTATTGAGAAATGCAAATTCAACGCTATCATTACTAAATAATAGGAGGACAAAACCGTTATGGTAAATATAAAAATCGACGGAATACCTTATCAAGTTGAAGAAGGTATTACCATATTAGAAGCTGCAAAAGCTGCTTATGTTGATATTCCCACACTTTGCTTTTTAAAGGATATGAACGAAATAGGCGCTTGCCGTATGTGCGTAGTTGAAGTTAAAGGTGCTAGAAGCCTTGTTGCTTCATGCGTATACCCTGTCAGCGAGGGAATGGAAGTTGTAACAAACTCTCAAAAAATTCAAAAATCAAGAAAAATGACTCTTGAAATGCTTTTATCTGTTCATGACAGAAAATGCCTATCTTGTTCAAGAAGCAATAACTGTGAATTGCAAACTCTTTGTAATGAAATGGGTATTGAAGACGAGAATAGATGGGAAGGCTCAAAACCAGCTGGCGAAAAAGACAACACTACAGTTTATCTTGAAAGAGATAACTCAAAATGTATTCTTTGCCGTCGTTGCGTTGCAGCTTGTAAAAATCAACATGTTGCAGTTATCGGAACTAACAACCGTGGTTTTGATACAGCAATCAGCTGTGCTTTTGACGAGAGTCTAGGCAATTCTCCTTGCGTAGCTTGCGGACAATGTATCAATGTATGTCCTACTGGCGCATTAAGAGAAAAAAGCTATGTAAATGATGTTTTTGATGCAATTGCAGACGAAAGCAAAATTGTTATAGTTCACACTGCTCCTTCTGTTAGAGCTGCTTTAGGCGAAGAATTCGGTTTCCCAATTGGAACAAATGTAGAAGGCAAAATGGCTGCTGCACTTAAAAAACTTGGCTTTAGCAAAGTTTTTGACACAGACTTCGGCGCTGACATGACCATCATGGAAGAAGCTAACGAGTTCCTCGACAGAGTTAAAAACGGCGGAACTTTACCTATCATCACTTCTTGCTCACCTGGTTGGGTTAAATTCTGCGAGCATTATTTCCCTGATTTAACAGACCATCTTTCTTCATGTAAATCACCACAACAAATGACTGGTGCTTTGATTAAAACATGGTATGCTGAAAAAGAGGGCTTAAATCCTAATGATATCGTCACTGTATCTGTTATGCCTTGCGTTGCAAAGAAATTTGAAGTTGGCAGAGATGACCAAGACGCAGCAGGAATGAAAGACATGGATTACAGTATCACTACAAGAGAACTAGCTCAAATGATTAAAAGATCAAAAATTAACTTCGCTGACCTTCCTGAAGAAAAATTTGACCCTGCAATGGGCGAATCTACAGGTGCTGCTATTATCTTCGGCGCAACAGGTGGAGTTATGGAAGCTGCACTTAGAACTGCAAGTGACTGGCTAACAGGCGAAGACGGCGAAAACTTCGAATTTAAAGAAGTTAGAGGAACTCAAGGTTTCAAAGAAGCTGTTTACAATGTTGCAGGCATAGATGTTAAAGTTGCAGTAGTTAGTGGACTAAACAACGCTAACGAGCTAATGAAAAAAGTAAGGGCTGGCGAAGCTGATTATCACATTGTTGAAGTTATGTGCTGCCCAGGTGGTTGCGTTAACGGTGGTGGACAACCAATCGTTCCTTCTGCAGTTAGAAACTTTACAGATATCAAAACTTTAAGAGCTGCTGCACTTTACAGCCAAGACGAAGCTATGACAATTAGAAAAAGTCATCTAAATCCAACTGTAATTAAATGCTATGATGAATACCTCGGCAAACCAGGTAGCCACAAAGCTCATAAAATCCTCCACACATCTTATGTAAAAAGAGGAAAATAATCTACAATTTTTATTGAAATTAATTGTCGGATTTGATAAGTTAATGGCTTTTTCTTACTAAAAACAAAGAAATTTTTGGATAATTTAAAAATATCTGATTTTGCTATTGACTTATGTACCATTTATGTGGTAAAATAAACACCGTGACTTTACAAACAATCTTAACCTATTGAAAGAGGTGACAAGAATGAAAGATAATTTGCATCCGGATTACCATGAGACAACAGTTGCTTGCGCTTGTGGAAATGTTATTAACACACGTTCAACAAGAAAAGATATCAAAGTTGAAATTTGCTCAAAATGCCATCCTTTCTTTACAGGTAAGCAGAAATTGGTCGATACAAGTGGTCGTGTTGATATGTTCAACAAACGTTACGGTAACAGCAAATAATTTTTAGCGATTAAAACCTGCCAACTCGGCAGGTTTTTTTGCACTGCTAATTAAGTCAATTAGCTGACCTTCTATGAAACATTTCACAATATTTATATAAGACGGACAATTAGTTTATAACAAGTTTAAACTACAGCAATCACAACACACAATTCGCCTACACAAATCTGCGCAATGGAGTATTTATATGGAATATAACACAGTAAAAGAATTTGGCACCGATTTTTTCATTGAGAAGAAATCCAAGTTCATCGCATATTGTAAACCCGTTACAACAGAAGAAGATGCTCAAAGTTTCATTAACGAAATTAAAAGCCAAAACAAATATGCTAACCATAATGTTTGGGCATACTCTCTTAAAAACGGTGGAATTATGCGCTATAGTGATGACGGCGAACCTAAAGGCACTGCTGGAATTCCTGTTCTAGATGTCCTTAAAAAAAGCGACACTCAAGACGTTGTAATAGTAGCAACTAGATATTTTGGTGGAATTATGCTAGGTGGTGGTGGACTTGTTCGTGCCTATTCACACACTGCTACTTTGGGACTTGCAGCTGCAATTCCCGTTGTTATGAAGGAGTGTATTCAAGCAAAAGTTAACTGTGAGTATTCCGATTTTGCAAAATTTGAAGAATTCTGTTCTAAAAACAATGCAATTATCGATGAGATAAACTACGAGGAGAATGTAAAGATTAAACTTCATGTTCTCGAAAGCGATTTGGAGAATTTAAGTATAGATTACTCTGAATTCACCAAGGGAAAAGGTGTAATTTCAAAGGAAAACAAAAATTACTATCCTTTTAAAAAATAATTTGTCAAAAAAAAGTAATTTTGAAAGTTATTGTGTATATATAAACAAAGCCTACTGAATAACGCATTATTCAGCATAAACCCATAATTTTTGCATTTTAACTGCAAAAGCCACAAAAGAATTTAACATCATGTGATAGCTACATTTTGTAAAGGGTGTGATTTTATGTTCAAAACTACACAACTAAACGAAGAAAAAACTTTAGCACCATATGCTTGTCTTTCACAAAACAGCAAAGGCAGAGAAAAAGAGGACAAACCTGACAGAGTTAGAACTTGTTTTCAACGAGACAGGGACCGAATTATTCACTCTAAGGCTTTTCGGCGACTTGCGCATAAAACTCAAGTTTTTTTATCTCCTGAGGGGGATCACTACAGAACCCGATTAACGCACACTCTTGAAGTTTCGCAAATCGCACGAACTATCGCACTGGGCCTTGGTGTAAACCAAGATTTAACCGAAGCTGTAGCACTCGGTCACGATTTAGGACACACCCCCTTTGGGCACGCAGGCGAAAGAGTTTTGAACCAGCTTTTAGAAAGCGGATTTAGGCACTATGAACACAGTGTAAGGGTTGCTCAAGTCTTAGAAAAGTTAAATCTTACATATGAAGTAACCGACGGAATTTTGCACCACACAGGCGGTGAGGAAGCATTCACAACTGAAGGCAGAATTGTGCGCTATGCTGACCGAATTGCATATATCAACCATGACATAGACGACGCAATAACAGCAAGGGTTCTCAGTGAAGATGACATTCCCGAAAAAATTCGAAAAGTTTTAGGATATACAAAATCTCAAAGAATTACTACTTTGGTGAATTCACTGCTTGATAACAGCGAAAATGGAATATTATATATGGAACCTAACTGTAAAAAGGCTTATGAAGAGTTGCACACTTTCATGTACAATTCGGTTTATTTAAATCCATACGCAAAAAAAGAGGAAGAAAAAGTGCCTCACATCATCGAAAGTCTTTTTAAATATTATATAAAAAAAATCGAAAAATTACCCGAAAATCTGCGTGAAATCGCAGAAATAGACGGAAAGAATATAGCTGTAGCTGATTTTATTGCAGGAATGACTGATAGATACGCGATAGAATCATATCAAAATTTATATGTCCCAAAATCTTGGAACATAGGATTGTAACGGAGAGGTTAGATGGCAATACCCCAATATTTTTTGCAGGAACTAAAATCACGAATAGGCATAGAAGATGTTATCTCATCGTATGTAAACTTGAAAAGGCGAGGAAAAAACTTACTTGGACTTTGCCCTTTTCACAATGAGAAAACCCCTTCTTTTAACGTTTCCACCGACAATGCTTTTTTTCATTGCTTCGGTTGCGGTGCAGGTGGTGACGTGATTACCTTTGTGATGAAAATCGAAAACCTTGATTATGTCGAAGCAATTAAATTTCTTGCCGATAGAGCAGGCATTCAAGTGCCCGAAAGCACAGTTGATAATTCAATGTCACAGCTAAGGTCTAGAGTTTTGGAGATTAATAGAGAAACTGCAAAATTTTTCCACAACACTTTGATGAGTGACGAGGGGAAAGTTGCACTTGACTATTTACTTAACAGGTCAATTTCCCCAAAAATGATAAGGCATTTCGGTTTGGGCTATTCTCCTAGCGGTGGATTTGAATTGTTAAATCATCTTCAAAAGCTAGGATACAAAAACGATGAAATCGTGGCTGCGAATGTAGCCTCGATGTCCCAAAAAAATAAACCTTACGACAGATTTAGAGAGAGAGTAATGTTTCCTATCATTGATTTAAGGGGAAATGTTATCGCCTTTGGTGGTCGAACCATGGGCAAGGACAGTGCTAAATACATAAACAGTTCGGACACTCCTGTATATAAAAAAAGCACGGGTCTTTTTGCAATGAACTTTGCAAAAAACAACACCGATAACATAATTCTGGTTGAGGGTTACATGGACGTAATCGCCTTACACCAAGCTGGATTTAGGGGTGCAGTAGCCTCGCTTGGAACAGCATTGGCAAAAGAACAAGCGAGAGTTATCTCAAAATATACGAGTGATGTTGTAATTTGCTATGACAGCGACGATGCAGGAAAAAAAGCCACTGACAGGGCAATACCTATTCTCAAAAATGAGGGGCTTAGAGTCCGAGTTCTGAACATTCCAAACGGAAAAGACCCCGACGAATTTTTGCAGACAAACGGCAAAGACGGACCACTAAAATTTAAGGCTTTGCTTGACAAGTGCAATAACGATGTAGAATATCGAATGTGGCTAGTCAGAAAGCAACATGACCTTGAAACAGACCAAGGAAAAGTGGAATACCTTACATCATGTGTAAATATTTTAGGTTCAATTGAAAATAGTATTGAAAGAGATGTATACACAGGAAAACTTTCTCAAGAAACCGGCGTAGACAAGGCGTCTATATCTGCTCAAGTCAAAAAAATATTATCAAAAAACGCAAAAACAAAAGAACAATTAATGACTAGAGAGCAACAAAAAAATCTATCGGGAGCCGGAGACAGAATTAACCCAGATAAATCAAAGAATTTGAAAGCTGCAAACGCAGAAGAAGCGTTAATATCCTATATTTTTACAAATCCCGACGCATTAGACTATTGCAAACAACTAATTTCGCCAGAAAATTTTGTAACTAATTTCGGCAAAAGAGTATATACAGTGATTTTTGGTAAAAATATTGAAAGTCAGGCAATAACTCTAAGTGACATCTCGCAGGATTTAAGCAGAGAAGAAATCGAGGCATTATCGCGGATTTTGATGAAAAACTCCGAAGTAATGATTAAAAAAGAAGATGCTAAGGAGTATATAGAAGTGTTGAGCCAAGAAAGCAT
>CAYJBU010000021.1:15175-22792 GCA_964368155.1 uncultured Eubacteriales bacterium
ATCAGCGCAAGAAATCGCAGATTATTTAAAGAACTTGAAAAACAGGAAAAAATAGGAAGGAATGAACATAATGGGTACAGCCGATAAAAAAAATGTTATAAGAGAGTTATTGGAGTTAGGCAAAAGCAAAGGACAACTTACAAATAAGGAGATTTTAGATGCTTTGGGGGAAATGGACTTTGACCCTGAACAGCTCGAAAAAATATATGACACTCTTGAAACTCATGGAATTGAGATAATCGAGGACTTTGGTGATATACTTATCAGCGATTTAGACATCTCCAAAGTTGTGGGCGAAATTGAAGAGTTTGACGCTGGAATAGGCGCAGACGGCATGGCAATTGACGACCCTGTAAAAGTGTATTTAAAAGAAATAGGACGTGTTCCTCTATTATCAACAGACGAAGAAATTCAGCTTGCAATTTTAATCAACGATGGGGATTCGAATGCGAAAAAAAGACTATCAGAATCTAACCTTAGACTGGTTGTAAGTATTGCAAAAAGATATTTAGGCAGAGGAATGCAATTCCTTGATTTAATCCAAGAAGGTAATCTGGGTTTGATAAAAGCGGTTGAAAAGTTTGACTACACAAAAGGTTTTAAATTCTCGACCTATGCGACATGGTGGATTAGACAAGCTATCACAAGGGCAATTGCAGACCAAGCTAGAACAATCAGAATTCCAGTGCACATGGTTGAAACAATTAACAAAGTTAGAAAAATTTCAAGCCAACTTCTTCACTCAAATGGTCATGAACCATCAGCAGAAGAAATAGCTGAAGAAATTGACATGCCTGTAGACAAAGTACGCGAAATTATGCGAGTTGCACAAGAGCCTGTTTCGCTTGAAACTCCAATAGGCGAAGAGGAAGACAGCCACTTAGGTGATTTTATCCCTGACGAAGATGTTCCTGCCCCTGCTGACGCCGCATCACACACGCTTTTAAGAGAGACTTTGGGAACAGTTTTGAACTCTTTGACAGATCGTGAAGGAAAAGTTCTTAAGCTAAGATTTGGGCTTGAGGACGGACGTTCCAGAACACTTGAAGAAGTTGGAAAAGAATTCAATGTCACAAGAGAAAGAATTAGACAAATTGAAGCCAAAGCACTTAGAAAACTTAGACACCCAAGCAGAAGCAAAAGATTAAAAGACTTTTTAGACTAGGAGATTGTCTTATGCACATGACACTTGAAGCAAATTATGCAGTGCGAATTGTTCAAGTTCTCGCTTGTAAAGAGGAACGAACCGACGCAAAAACCATTGCAGAACAAAGCCAAGTTCCTGTTCGTTTTGCATTAAAAATTTTAAGAAAATTAGTTTCTGACGAGATTGTTTTGTCATTTAAAGGCTCAAAGGGTGGTTACGTTTTAAACGGAAAACCTCAGGATGTTACCTTGAGAAAAGTTATTGAATCTGTCGAAGGACCATATATGATTAGCCGTTGTCAGCAAGATGAATATTCCTGTCAAAGTCCACAATGCAAACTTCATAACATCTACAGCGAGATTTCTCTTGCCGTTAGGGATAAACTGGACTCTTACACTTTTGCAGACATATGCAAAAAATAAACTAGGCTATTATTTTGTGGTTATGATTTGTAAGGTCACGGGGAATGAACTTATTTTATTATTAGGTTCGTTCGGCGATAGTGACACAGTCACCGACTAAAAATTCGAGAAAGGTAAAGTCACGGGGAATGAGCTTATTTTATTATTAGGTTCGTTCGGCAAAGATGACACAGTCATATGGAATACGATGTTGTAATTATTGGCGCAGGTGCGTCGGGTTTGATGTGCGCTGTCGAGCTTTTAAATTTCACAAATTCGGTAGTCATTCTAGAAGCAAACAGTAAAGCTGGAAAAAAACTGCTTGCAACAGGCAACGGAAAATGCAACCTCGGCAACGTTAATATCGAAACTCAATCCTTTCACGGAAACACAAAAAGTTTACATAAAATAATCAAGAACTACCCAATGGAATTGATTGTAGAAAAATTTCATAATCTTGGAGTGCAGACAGAAGCTGATAATTTCGGAAGAATTTACCCAATTTCATACCAAGCCGCTACAGTTCAAAAGAGTTTGTGTGACATGATAAAAGAAAACAATGTTGACATAATTTTTAATTGCAATGTAATAAATATTATAAAAAGCAAATCCACTTTCACAGTTCAATCTGCTGATTTGTCAATAACGTGCAAAAATTTGGTTATTGCCTGTGGTGGAAAAGCATCTCCAAAACTCAGTTATCACGAAGGATTTTATGAGGTCATTAAAAGTCTGGGGCACAGTTTGACTCCCCTCTCCCCTGTTTTAAACCAACTAAAATCTGACGACAAAGTGCTTAAATCTCTATTTGGAGTTAGACAAAAATGCAAAGCAACATTGCTTTCAGGCGGAAAACTTGTCCATAGCGAAAATGGAGAAGTTATGTTTTCCGAAAAAGGAATTTCCGGAATTTGTATTTTCAATTTATCTGCCTTTCTCCCAAAACTAAAAGCTGTTAAAACTGTTGTGGAGCTAGACTTTTTAGAAAAATTATCACACGAGCAAATCAAATCCTTTTTAACAAAGCTTGCGACCACTCGCCCCAAAATGAGAAGTGGTGACATTTTAAATGGGCTGATTAACATGAAACTTGGCTATGCAATAGTGAAATCATGTGGAATTAATCCAGATATTACAATCCGTGCATTAAAATCGCAAGACATCAGTAAATTGGTTAGCTCATTAAAAAAATTCTCCATTAATGTAAAGCAATCAGATGATTGGACTCACGCACAAATCACAGACGGAGGAGTTCCGATGAATGAAGTCGATGATGGTTTCCAATCGATAATTTGTCCTTCGCTGTACTTTGTTGGAGAAATATTAAATGTGCATGGCAGATGTGGCGGATATAATTTATATTGGGCATGGGCAAGTGCGATATCGGCAGCTGATACCATTGGGATCTCGATTAATTCAAGAAAATAGTAAGCAAATCTGAAAAGATATTTTCAGACCATGTGTTTTGTGCTTTTTGTAGTGAATCCAAACTACAAATTAATTTATATTCGTTTGATAACGGCACAACTCCAAATAAGGAATGATAAAAAGAATGAAATTAAGAATAAATGAAATATACTTGCCTTTGGAATTCAGTGAGGCAAACATTATCAACACAATCAAGAGACGTCTCGGAGTAAAACCCGAGGCAATTTTGTCTTGGGAAATATATAAAAAGTCAATTGACGCAAGAAAGAAAAACGACATCAGATATGTTTTAAGCGTCGATGTCACAACAAAATATGCCATTCAAATCAAGGACAACAAAATTTCACCGATTAAAGATTTTGTTTTCAATATAAAAAATTTTGAAAAAAAAATTCCACGCCCTGTCATTATTGGCTTTGGTCCTGCAGGAATGTTCTCTGCCTTGTGTCTAGCAAAAAGTGGAGTTCGCCCCATTGTAATTGAACGAGGTGGGTGCGTTGAAGACAGGGAAAAATCTGTCAACAACTTCTTCACTAACCGTGTACTCAACCTCGATTCAAATGTTCAATTCGGCGAAGGTGGAGCAGGAACTTTTTCTGACGGCAAACTAAACACAGGGGTTAAGGACCCAAAAATCAGATGGATTTTAGAAGAATTTGTCTTAGCCGGCGCACCTCCTGAAATATTATACGAAGCAAAACCCCATATAGGAACCGACAAACTGCCCACTGTTGTTAAGAATATTCGAGAAAAAATCAAATCTCTTGGAGGAGAAGTTTTCTTTGACACTAAAATGACAGAATTAGTTGTGGAAAATTCACAACTCAAGGCAGTCAAAGCAGTTAGCAGTGGCAAAGAACTTCTTTTCGAAACAAGCACTGCAATTCTTGCCATTGGTCACAGTGCTAGAGACAGCTTTGAAATGCTTTATGATATGGGAGTTGTAATTGAGCAAAAGTCGTTTTCTCTCGGCGTTAGAATTGAGCACAAGGCTGAATTGATTAACAGGTCACAGTATGGAAATAAATTCTACGATAAGTTGCCAACTGCTGACTATAAGCTTTCTGCCCACCTTATTAATGGGCGTGGTGTCTACAGTTTTTGCATGTGTCCCGGAGGTCATGTTGTTGGCGCTACAAGCGAAGAAAACTGTGTTGTAACAAATGGTATGAGTAGGTATTTGAGGGATGCCCAAAACAGCAACAGTGCTATTTTGGTTTCGGTTACACAGGACGATTTTAAGACTGAACACCCACTCGGTGGAATGTATATGCAAAGAGAAATCGAACAAAAAGCATTTGTTTTAGCAGGTAGCAATTACAATGCTCCTTGTCAAAAATTTGGGGACTTTATAAAAGGAAAAGTTAGCAAGTCATGGGGTGAAGTAACGCCCAGCTATCAACCATCGGTGAGCGAGTGTGATTTAAATGAATTGTTCACCCCTGAGGTCTCTCAATCAATTTGCATGGGGATTAACCAATTTTCGAGTAGAATTAGTGGTTTTAATAACGATGATGCTATTTTAACAGCACCAGAAACAAGAAGCTCCTCTCCTATCAGAATCCTTAGAAATGATAAACTTCAGTCAGTCTCTGTAAAAGGTCTTTACCCTTGCTCTGAGGGCGCAGGCTACGCAGGAGGCATTACCTCGGCTGCGCTCGATGGAATTAGGTGTGCGCTTGCAATAATCGAAGATTAATATAATGTTGTTTTTCCTGACCCATATAACCCAAAAAATGAGAGCGAAGCGAATAATCGCCTCACTCTCATTCAATTTATACCTTAAATTATAAATTTGCTTTAACCCATTGTGCATCTTCTCTTAAGCAAGCAACTCTATCTTTTGGATCATTGTAACTACTTTCACGCTCAACAACATATAAGACTTCTCCATCCCATTGAGCATCTGCAGCAGCTTTAACGCCTTTCCAATCTACAGTTCCTTCACCTTGTTTTACATTAACGTCATGTTTTTTCTGACGACGAGCTTTTTCCTCTTCAGAAATAATAATATCGCCGTTTGCATCTCTTTTTGGAGGCTCTTTTGGTTCAGTATTATTACGTGAAGCAGGCATATCAACACCTGTAACTCCTGCATTTTCTTTGATGTGAATTGCAGCAATTCTTCCTTTGTTTGCATTAATGTATTCAACAGGGTCTACTCCTGCAGAACTTACCCAACCACAATCAAGCTCAAAAACAACAGTTTCAGGATCTGTAAACTCGATTAACCAATCGAGAATATACTTTTCTTCGTCTTTAAAAAATTCAAAAGTATGATTATGGTAACCAGTTTTAACTCCTAATTTAGCTGCTTTTTTACCAAAAGCATTTAGCTCATCAGCAAGCTCTTTTGCTTCTGCTTTTGTGCAGAAAGGAGCACCGGGAACTATCATGTATTTAACGCCTAGTTCTGCTAAGTATTCTAATTGCTCATCTAATTTTTGTAGAGGCACATGCGCAGATAAAACTTTAACCCCTGCCTCTTCAAGTGTTTTCTTAACTGTTTCTACCGGAATATCATCATATCCACCGGCGAACTCTACTAAATTATATCCAATTTCTCCACTAGTTTTAATTCTATCTAAAAATCCGATGTCACAATCTCTAGTGTATGAATATAGTTGTACTCCAAAATTTTCCATTATAGTAACCCTCTCTATTTAGGCTAAACGCCATATTTATAGTCTAATCTCAATTAAAAGTAAACAGGTTTTCCTGTTTTTGATGAAATATAAATTGAATCAAGAATTTTTGTAACGATAAAGGATTGCTCTGCTGTTACAAATAATTCACCTTCACCTTTAAGCGCTTTTACCCAAATTTCAGCTTCATCTGATTTTGGTGCTGGACCTGAAGAAAATCCAGGAATAAAGTTTGCTACTTTATTTCCTACATATGTGACTGAAGGTTGACCTGCTACAACATGATTTAATCTACAACTGTGCTCAAGTGTGTCAATACCACCTTTTGTTCCGCAAATTAAAGCAGAAGCATCGCCATCAGCAATTTGGTTTGGCATATTAATTGCCCATGAAGCACGTAGATTGATAACTGCACCATTTTTCATTTTTATATGTCCTACTGCTGAATCCTCAACTTCATAAGTTGTGTTGTCCCAACTGTTTTGATTTCCTCTGCCATCTACTTGGCCTTGAAATTTCGGCTCAAGTGTTTGTCCTAACTTTTCAAATGAAGTACCTACAACATAGTCTACCTCATAGTTATTTAGAAGCCAAAGAGTTAAATCTAATGCATGTGTTCCAATGTCGATAAGTGGTCCTCCACCTTGTTTTTCTTTATCTGTAAACACACCCCAAGTAGGAACTCCTCTTCTTCTTAGGTATGTTGCTTCTGCATAATAAGCATCGCCAACCCAACCATCATCCATGACTTGTTTAGCTACTTTGTTTTTTGGGAAATGACGATATTGATATCCGATAGTCAACAATTTACCACATCTTTTGCTAGCTTCTAGCATTTTAAGTGCATCTTCAGTTGTTGCAGCCATTGGTTTTTCACACATAACGTGTTTTCCTGCCTCTAACGCGTCAACTGTAATAAAACTGTGAGATACATTTGGAGTTAAAACATGAACTGCATCAATAGAAGGATCTGCTAAAAGTTCTTTATAATCTGTATAAACTTTTGCATCAGCAGTTCCATATTCTTTAGCTGCTTTTTCAGCTTTTTCAATTTCTAAATCACAAAATGCTACCATATCTACTTCTGCATTTTGCGCCATACCTGGAAAATGCTTTTGATTTGCAATTCCTCCACAACCAATAAACCCGATTTTAAGATTTGCCATAATAATGCTCCATTCCGCCGCTGTGCACCGGCATAAAAAAATATTAATTTTCACTCTTATTATGCACAGTGCAATGAATAACAAGAGGTTTTAAGCCTTTAAGGGCTTATTTACAAGTTAGGTATAATGCAACACATTAAAATTGAAATGTATGATTGAATTTGAAACAGATATATAAAAACTAGCAAGATATCTCATGCTCCAAAGTCGCTAACTATAAAGAAATTTAACCAACCTACATTTTTAACAATTTATTTAAGTCGATACAATTCTCAACAAATTCATACTAATTCATATTTTCAAATTAAGTTAATTATATTGATATTTTAGGGTAAAGTCAAGCGTAATATTTTGAATAATTGAAACTATCTTGCCAAATCCTAATTGTTTTTACTCTATCGCTCAATAGAGCTACTATTTTAAACAAAATTTGATTAAGTTCAATTCTTAACTCAGACATAATTTAATAAGTAAAGCCTACTGAATAACACGTTATCCAGTACAAACGCAAGGCGTTTGTTGTAAAATTCACTCACAGAGCGAATTTTACGGCTTATCTTGATGATATCAAGCTGAATTTTCGCCATAGGCGAAAATTCAGCAGGCATTAAGTATAAAGTTGAACTTCAACAATTACATAAAGCTCAAACATTGTACTTCAAAAATATACAGATAGTAAAAATAATGACAATATAAGAAAAATTTATTATTTTTAAAAAAACATTTGACAAATCATAATTTGTATGTTATACTTATATTCGGTTTTAAGAATACTACGAGGTGTAGCGCAGTTGGTAGCGCGCTTGGTTTGGGACCAAGATGCCGGGAGT
>CAYJBU010000022.1:0-20859 GCA_964368155.1 uncultured Eubacteriales bacterium
GCTTTTAAAATTCCTTCCAAAATAACATAATCACAATTTTGTTTTCCATATTTTAGTAAGTTTATTATTAGTGGTATTGTTTGTGTATTAAATCCATCACTAGCATATAACATATCACGTCTTAATATGTCTTGTGGAAGAAGTAATGAAGTAGTTTCTTTACCTAACTTCATTTGGAGTTGTTTTGCTAAAGTGCTTTTTCCACTGCCAGAATTACCTCTAATTATTATTAATTTTGACATTTTTTCCTCCTTTTAGAATACTAATAATATTCAAACTCACAAAGCTGACAGTTCAAATGTTATTGCTCATTAAATGACAAAGACCTGTATATCGCAATGTTTTTTTATCGTTTCCCACCATTGTGCGAACAACTTCTTTGTCGCCCACGATAATCAAAATTTCTTTCGCCCTAGTAATTCCTGTGTAAAGCAAATTTCTATATTTAAGCTTGTCCGTTCCCTTGTAAAGTGGGATAATCACGCATGGGAATTCGTTTCCTTGACTTTTATGAATTGTAACAGCATATGCGTGTTCCAGTTCTTTTCCTGCTTGTTCAAAGTCATAAGTGGCGATTTTGTCGTCAATTTTAACCCTTATTATTCCAGCGTGCTTGTCAATATCAATAATAATACCCATGTCGCCGTTGAAAATCCCTTGTCCGTAAGTACCGTCCATTCTCAGCCACTCAAGCTCGTAATTATTCTTTATGTGCATAACTTTGTCGCCCTCGCGAAATAGAGTTCCCATTAATTCGGCTTGCTTTTTGTTTTCAGAACTCGGATTAATGCGCTCTCTGATGCATTTGTTTAAATTTTCGCTTCCTACACCAGCTTTTCTTGAGGGGCACAAAATTTGAATGTCTTCTGTTGGATTGTATGAATATCTTTTTGGCAGTCTTTCGCAAATCAAATCTGCAACAGTAGAAATTACTGTTTCCTCTGAATTTTTGTGCATGAAAAAGAAGTCGTTGTCAACTTTTGAGATGTCTGGAAACTCACCTTGCACAATTCTGTGTGAATTCATAACAATTAAACTCTCTCTGGATTGCCTAAAAATTTCTGTCAATTTGACAGTTGGAATTCTGGAAGAGAGGATTAAGTCTCCTAATATATTTCCTGCTCCTACACTTGGCAACTGGTCTGTGTCGCCAACCATGATTAATCTGCACCCTAGAGGCATTGCACCTACAAGTCCTTCCATTACGGAAATATCAATCATCGAAAGTTCGTCCACGATTATTGCGTCACATTCAAGGGGGTTGCCCTCGTTTTTAATAAAAATCGGGTTGTCACTTTCGTCCCAATCAACTTGCAACAGCCTGTGAACGGTTTTAGCTTCTTCGCCTGTCAACTCACTCATTCTTTTAGCAGCTCTGCCTGTTGGGGCAGTGAGCAGAACTTTTTCGCCTTTTCTTTTTAATATATTTATAATTGCATTTAATGTTGTGGTTTTTCCTGTTCCCGGACCACCTGTCAAAATGAGAAGTCCGCTGCTAAGCGCAGACCTAATCGCTTCTTTTTGCAGCTGTGCATACGAAATTCCGTCTTGTCTTTCTACAAGATTAATCTCCTCTTCAATTCCGACAATCGACCTTGCTGGATATTTCAAAAGCAAGTCAATTTTTTGGGCTATGTAGTATTCACTTTTGTAATATTTTGGCAAGAAAATATAGTCTTCTTCTAACATATTAGCACAGATTAAATCCATGTTTTCACACATGAAAACTATCGCTTCTTGAATTCGCTCACCCGTGACCCCAAGCATTTTCGAAGCAGTTTGAACAAGTTTGAATGCAGGAATACAGCTGTGTCCATTGTTTGCATTGTGCTTTAAAACATAGATAATCCCTGCACATACTCTGCCTTTGTACTCTGGCGCTTTCTCCATAGACATTGCAATGCTATCTGCAACAGAAAAGCTTATTCCAATCAGCTCATTGCAAAGACAGTATGGATCTTCTTTTATAAGTTCCACCGCATCGGTACGATAGAGTTTCCACGCTCTAACGGCTTCCTCGGGTTTTACACCGAAAGCACCCAAATAAACCATAAGTTCACGAATCCCATATATCCTCTTAATTTCCTCGCTCATTGAGTTTGCTTTTGTCAAGCTAATTCCTTTGATTTGTGTCAAAGTCTTTGGGTCGTTTTCTATTATGTTTAAAGAATCGTCTCCAAAACGCTCTACAATTTTAGCAGCTGTTGATGCCCCAATGCCTTTTATCACACCCGATGAAAGGTATTTCAGGATTGCACTGGCTGTTTTTGGACGCAAACGCTCAAAGCTGACAGCTTTAAACTGTTGCCCAAAACTTTGGTGGTGCGTCCACTCCCCTATTACTTTTAACTCTTCCCCTCTGCTTAGATACGGAAAAGTTCCAACAACAGTTATGTCCTCGTCTTGCGACGCAAACTGAAAAACAGTGTACTGGTTGGTTTCGTTTTGATATACTATGTGCTCTACCGAGCCTGAAATTTCATATAACTGGGACAATTTTTTTGCCATACCTTTCTTTTATTCTGCACTTCTATAAAAATAAAGTAAAATACTATAGTTATTCATTAGACTATATTATAGCACATTTATAACTAAGATAAAAGACTGACATTAGGAAATTTGTAAATTATTTTTTGAACAATATCATTTACTTTCTCATCTCCAGTACGGTCGATGATGATTATTTTAACCTCCAAGCCAAGTTCCATCCATTTTAAGCGTTCAACGATTGAACGAACTGTGTTTTCTGCGTCGTCTATGTGATTTATGACTGCTCCCATGTAAACGATTGTCTTTTTTGGTTTGTATAACCAAAAAATCAGTTTTCTAAAGACATCCACTCCACCAACAACTGCCAAAAAAGATATTAGTGCCCAAAAAAAATAAATCATAAGCGCACCCCCCTTATACATTACTATGCGCTCATGATTTACCATGTTACTTATTTTGAAAAATAATTTTGAAGATCTAAAATTTTGTCAATTTTTTCCCAATTCACCCCTAAATCTTCTCGTCCCATATGTCCATATGCTGCAAGATTTCTATAAATAGGTTTTTTGAGGTCAAGCTGATTGATGATTGCGTTTGGTCTCAAATCAAAAACTGCTTTAACAGCATTTGATAGTTCTGTATCGTGATATTTTCCAGTGCCGAAACTTTCTACCATAACAGAAACCGGGTTAGCTACTCCGATAGCATAAGCTAGTTGAATTTCGCATTTTTTTGCCAATCCTGCTGCAACAATGTTTTTTGCTACATATCTTGCAGCGTAAGCAGCCGAACGATCAACTTTTGTGGGGTCTTTGCCTGAAAATGCTCCCCCACCGTGTCTTCCGTAACCACCATATGTGTCAACGATGATTTTTCTACCTGTTAAACCGCTGTCGCCTACAGGTCCACCGATAACAAATCTTCCAGTTGGGTTTACAAATATTTTTGTACTCTCGTCCATCAATTCACTTGGAATAACTTTTTCAATAACGTGCTTTATCATATCTTTTCTGATTTCGCTGACAGAAACATCTTCATCATGTTGAGTGGATATAACAATTGTGTCAATTCTCTTGACTTCGTCTCCGTCATATTCAACAGTAACTTGAGTTTTACCGTCTGGTCTTAGATATTTAACCTTGCCTGTTTTTCTAACTTTAGCAAGTCTTTTTGCAAGCTTTTGCGCAAGTGAAATAGCCATTGGCATATACTCAGCAGTTTCGTCGCAAGCATAACCGAACATCATTCCTTGGTCACCTGCTCCAACTAAATCGTTTTCATCTGTGTCCTCGCCATGTTGAGCTTCATATGATTTATTTACTCCCATTGCGATGTCAGGAGATTGCATATCGATTGAAGTTAACACAGCGCAGCTGTTTCCGTTGAAACCACACTCTGCATTGTCGTATCCAATTTCGTTTACAACATTTCTAACAATTGAGTTAATGTCTGCGTAGCATGAAGTGGAAATCTCGCCCATTACATGAATAACTCCTGTTGTTGCAGTGACTTCACAAGCAACATGAGCGTCTGGATCCTCTTTTAATATCGCGTCTAAAACCGCGTCGGAAATTTGGTCACAAATTTTATCTGGATGACCTTCTGTCACTGATTCGGATGTAAATAGGTGTCTGTTCATACAAATATTCCTTCTTTCTTTTTTATTTAATTCAAAAATGCAATCCAAAAAATAATCCTCACCTTTCGGTGAGGATATAGTAAACTCCTCATCTTTCGGCTTAACCGCAGGATTTAGCACCTTGATAAATCAGGTTGCTGAGCATCAACGGGCCTGTCCCTCCGCTACTCTTGATAAGGTTATATTCAATTTTGATTTGTGCTATTATACCATAAAAAATAGTTTTTGTCAAGATATAGTTTTTATTCATGCAAAATATCAAAATATGGTATTATTATTTTGATAAAAGCGAATTAAAAATCTATTTTATCTGTGATATATTCCACCAAAGTAGAAACAGGAATTCTAACTTGTTCCATTGTGTCTCTGTCTCTAACTGTAACGCAGTCGTCGGCTTCGGATTTGTCATCACCCACAGTTTGGAAGTCAACTGTGATGCAAAGTGGAGTTCCGATTTCGTCTTGACGACGGTAACGCTTACCGATAGAACCTGTGTCGTCGTAATCCACCATGAAGTATTTTGACAATGTTGTATAAATTTCTTGCGCTTTTGGAGCGAGTTTTTTAGAAAGAGGAAGAATAGTAGCTTTAAACGGAGCTAAAAAAGGGTGCAAGTGAAGCACTGTTCTAACATCATTTTCTCCAACTGTTTCTTCGTCATACGCATCGCATAAAAATGCAAGCGCAGCACGGTCAGCACCTAAAGACGGCTCAACAACATAAGGAATGTATCTTCTGTTTTCTTCTTGGTCGAAATAGGTTAAATCTTTGCCTGAATGTTCTTGATGTCTACCTAAATCATAATCTGTTCTGTCAGCAATACCCCAAAGTTCGCCCCAACCGAATGGGAATAGATACTCAAAATCAGTAGTAGCTTTTGAGTAGAAAGACAATTCTTCTGGAGAATGGTCACGAAGTCTTAGGTTTTCTTCTTGCATATTAAGGCTTAATAACCAATTTTTGCAGTATTCTTTCCAATAATAAAACCACTCTAAATCTGTATCCGGTTTGCAGAAAAATTCTAGCTCCATTTGCTCAAATTCTCTTGTTCTGAAAGTGAAGTTACCAGGGGTTATCTCATTTCTAAAAGCTTTACCAACTTGAGCAACACCAAACGGGAGTTTTTTTCTTGTTGTTCTTTGAATGTTAGGGAAGTTTACAAAGATACCTTGAGCAGTTTCAGGGCGCATATATAGTTGATTTTTTGAGTCTTCAGTAACACCTTGGAAAGTTTTGAACATCATGTTAAACTGACGAATGTCTGTAAAATTATGTTTTCCACAATCAGGGCAGTCGATATTATTGTCGTCAATGAATTTTTTCATGTCTTCATTTGACCATCCATCAGCACCCTCGCCAGTGAAATCTTCAATCAGTTTATCTGCTCTGTGACGAGTTTTGCACTCTTTACAATCCATCAATGGGTCTGTGAAACTGCCAACATGACCGGTTGCAACCCAAACTTGTGGATTCATAAGAATTGCAGCATCAAGTCCTACATTGAAAGGACACTCTTGAACAAATTTTTTAAGCCAAGCTTTTTTAACATTGTTCTTAAACTCTACACCCAAAGGTCCGTAGTCCCATGAATTCGATAAGCCTCCGTAAATTTCTGAACCAGAATAAATAAATCCTCTGTTTTTACAAAGTGCCACGACTTTGTCCATTGTTTTTTCTGTTGCCTTCATCATATCTTAAAACTCCATTCTAATAGTAGTCTAAATTAAATAGCATGCAGAGATTATCTAAAACACATTGCTTTGACACGCTATTTTAAAATTGTATCACAAAACTAAATAATTATCAATAGGTATTTAATCATTTATGCTTGATAAAAGTGAGGAAATTATGCCTCCTGCAGTCGCTAGTCCACCGCCACCTTCTTCTACCACCACTGCAAATGCGTATGGTGTATCGGGATTATCCGAAAAACCCATAATCCAACTGTTAGGGCTTTTTCCTCCGACTTCTGCTGTTCCTGTTTTTGCGCAGATATCCATTCCAGAAAAAAAAGAATCGCCATAGTAATCACTCACAGTATTTCGCATTAACTCTGTTAGCTCATTTGCAACTTCTGCACTCATGAGTTCAATGTCTCCGTCACCAAAACCGTCAAAAATTCCCTGTTCTGTTATTCTAAGCGGGACAGATTTTCCCTCGTTTGCAATAGCTTGAGCCATCAAAAGAGCGTGTGCAGGTGTCATTAATGTAGTGTGTTGTCCAACGCTCGCCCAAGCAAGCTCTAAATCGGTTGAATTACCAAGAGAAATTGAACTAGCTGTAGTTGAAAAATCCGCAAAAGAAAAACCTTTGTTAAACCCCATAGAGTCTGCTGTTTGTTGTAATACATCAGAGCCTAATTCAAGAGATTCTTTGGCAAAATAGATATTACAAGAATACCCCAATGCCTGTTGAACGTTGATATTACCGTGTGTTCCCAAGCAAGTTACTTGGCTGTTTTCGAGATAATAAACTCCCTCACAAGTATGCGTTTTACTTTCCCAATCAGGAGTGTTTTCAATTATTGCAGCAATTGTAACTAGCTTAAAAATCGAACCCGGTGTATAAGATGAAGAAATAGTGTTATCCAAAAACACCCCCGAATAAATGGGGTTTTCAAGTAAATCCGAAGGGATGTTCATTGGGTCATAAGTCGGAGTGCTGACCTTGCAAAGGATTTCTCCTGTTTCGTAATTCGATATTAATATGGCCCCGTTCTTCCCATTTAGTGCCTCGTACGCTTTTTTTGAAAGCTCTGAATCTATTGTCAGCATAACATCTTGACTTCCAAAATATGGGTTATATGGAAGATTATTTAGCCCCGTAATAGCGTTGTACCCGACAAGTCTTGCTCTTAGACTCGCCTGAACGCTTGTGCTAATGTAACCACTGCTGTCACCTACTGTATGCAGAAGCGATTTCCTTGTATTTTCGTCAGAATGATAAACACGTGTAGATTCTTGATTATAAGCAAGAAAAACTCCGTTGCTGTCAAGAATATCACCTGTTTCAACACTGGCATCACCGGCGTAAATATGTCCGTTATAAGGCTTTGTTATCCAGTTTTGACCATGTGCAAAAATGTTGAACACCAGCCAAATCATTCCACCTAGCAAGAGCGCAAGGATAAAATATAGGACACCTGAGCGAAATCCTGTTGTTTTCATTGTGTGTCCAACCTCCTCGCTTTTTTAAGTCCATATGTCCTCTCGTCCGAGGCTTTGATAAAGGCGATTAGTCCCCAAACAGACATCATACTAGAACCTCCCATACTAATAAAAGGCAAAGTCACTCCAGTAAGAGGTAAAATGTCGGTTGAGCCGAAAATGTTTAGGCAAGACTGAAACAGCATTAATCCTGCAGCAGCACACGAGGCGATAGAATACAGTGCTGAGCGACTTTTTTTTGCATTGTCCAAAGACATCATTGCAAGTGAAACAAGCCCTAAAATAACAACAAATCCCATCAAAAGGCCTTGTTCTTCCCCAAGCATACCAAAAACTAAGTCACTTTCTGCAGCAGCTATATAATGAAGGTACCCTCGCCCAAGACCCATTCCGAAAAAGCCACCACTAGCAAGATATGTAAGAGTTCTTGTTTGCTGATAACCAAGACTGTCGTTAATATGATTCCAAACATTGCCCCATCCAGCAAAGCGCTGTGCAACATATGGCATGAAATAGATAATCATTATAACTCCGATAACAGCAACTGTTAAAATCAAAGCTATTGTTCTCACACTTCCCGAACGCATAAAGGCGATGATTAAAAATGTGACAAAAAAGACGCAAGCAGTTCCAAAATCCCTCATAAAAAACAGAAAACCCATGCAAATTCCAGAAAAACCGATGAACACTGTGATGTTCTTTTTAGTTTGAAGTTTATCAAGAGTGGATGCGCCAACTAAAATAAATGCAATTTTAATAAACTCTGAGGGTTGAATGCTTAAAGGTCCAATGAAAATCCAATTTTTTGAACCGTTAATTTCTTCGCCTATTACTAAATTTACAATGAAAAACAAGACTGTGAAAACTCCAAAAAGCAAATGCCAGTTTGCAACTCTGTCGACATCAGACATGAATGCTATTATGATAAAATAAAGGAAAATTCCACCGACTAATGCAATGAACTGTGTAGTGATTAAACTCACGCCTTGACCCGAAAGAAGGTTAAGTCCTATGCCAGACAGCAGAAAACCTATGCTTTCAATTTCAAAAGTAGCACGTTTTAATACTTTTACAGAGAAAAAATAGAAAATCCACCCTAACACTGTGAGCGCTACAAACAGTAGCAGAGGCTCAAAGACAAATTCTCCTGTTCCAAAAGCCAGTTGGAACGCCATTGACAGATGGACGAAGTTTGAAAGAGAAAGAAGAGAAAAAGGCGAGGCAGATTTTTTCATAAATCCTGTGAATAAAGGCGCTTTTTCTCCGTTTTTTGTATTGGTGTTTTTTAGTTCAAGTTCCGTATTGCCAAAGGCTATATAATCACCTGCATTAATTAGAGTACGCTGTGTGATTGACTTTCCGTTGACTTGGACTCCACATTTCGAGTCAGTGTCCACCAAAAACCAACCTTGTTTTCTTCTAAGCAAAACAGCGTGGTCTCTGCTAACCGTTAAATCGTTTATTACAATGTCGCAACTTTTACTTCTTCCGATTGAGTTCTCCCAGTATAGCACTGGGAAACTTTCTCCAGAATTTGTGTCTTCAAGCATTATAACAGGAGTGTTGCGCCTCAATCCTTTTCTAAACGATGTGAAGGAACGCCACACGACAAAAAGACCAATGAAAGGCGTTACAATCCTTAAAGCTAGCATCAGATATTGAACTGTGTCTGAAGACAGAATGGTTTGATTTAAATGATCCATTAAAATTGTTAATTCCTTTCAAAAACTTGCTATAGAATTACACTGATTTTTTTATATCGATAATATCACCATTATTTTTATAAATTGAATTGCTTGGAACAAATCCTCTAACCATTGAAAGAGGATAAACTCTTGAATTTTTTCCAACAACAGTGCCCGGATTCATAACAGTATTACACCCGATTTCAACATTATCTCCCAATATTGCACCGAATTTTTTCAATCCGCTTTCCAAAATGATATCCTCGATTTTTAGGCTTACCTTGCTTTGGTCTTGTTTAACATTTGAAGTAATTGCGCCTGCTCCCGTGTGAGCCTTATATCCAAATATAGAATCTCCAACATAGTTGAAATGAGGGACTTGAACATTGTCAAACAATATGACATTTTTAAGTTCTGTGGAGTTTCCAACCACGCAGTCATTTCCTACTAGTGCATTGCCTCTGATAAATGCGCAGTGGCGAACTTGTGTATTCTCGCCTATGATGCAAGGCCCGTCGATATATGCACTTGGAAAAACTGTAGCAGATTTTGCAATCCAAACGTTTTTTCCCTTTTGCTCATAAAGGTCTTTTGGTAGCTTTTCGCCTAATGCAATGATAAAATCGCCAATTTGAGGCAGTGCTTCCCAAGGAAACGTGCAAGCCTCTAGCAATGGTTTTGCATGTGTTCTGTCAAGGTCAAAAAGGGTTTTTGTTTCAAGTTTAATCATAATGATGCTCCAATCCGCCGTTTTGTGTCGGCAATAATTTTGAATTTTTTAGAATATAGTATGTTTATATTACGAAAATCAGATAGTACTATGCAAAGCGCAAAGACTAACTTATGCTCTTTAATCAGGAGTATAATCTGGTAATTATTATTTTATTTTAAATATCATAACATAATAATCTGAAAAAATCAAACGAATGGTGTTTAAGATAAAAATTCTACTGGTAAAATACACAAAATATGTAGGGAGCGTGTTCTGAAATGGAAACCTCAATTCCACAGCAAAACTGCTCCCTACATTTATTAAGTATAACTTGTCAAAAAATTTTTATTAAATAATCATTCAGCATTTGCCTCTTTTGCTTCTTCAATCATTTTTTGTGACATTTGAGAAGGAACTTCTTCATATCTGACAAACTCAAATCCAAAAGAGCCTCTGCCATGTGTAACTTGTCTCATGTATGTGCTAAAATCATGCATTTCAGCCATAGGAACTTCAGCTTCAATCACTTGATTACTGTCTTGTGCGCTCATTCCCAAAACTCTACCACGGCGTTTATTGACTTCGCCCATGATGTCGCCCATGTTGTCATCAGGAACTATAGCTTTTAGTGTTCCGATTGGCTCAAGAAGAACAGGTGAAGCTTGAGGAATTCCGTTTCTGTATGCAATGCTAGCAGCTAATTTGAAAGACATTTCAGAAGAATCAACTGGATGATAAGAACCGTCATAAAGAACAGCCTTTAATCCAACAACAGGATATCCTGCAAGAACTCCTTTTTGAATGGAGTCACGAAGTCCTTTTTCAACTGCTGGGAAGAATCCTTTTGGAACTGCTCCGCCAACAACTCTATCGCTAAACTCTAAATCCTCGCCTGTTCCAGGAGAAAATTCAATCCAAACATCTCCGAATTGCCCATGACCACCAGTTTGTTTTTTGTGGCGCCCTTGAACTTGGATTGTTTTTTTGATTGTTTCTCTATATGCAACTCTTGGTTTAATTAAGTTAACATCAACACCAAACTTTGATTTTAATTTCGAAACAATAACATCAAGATGTTGTTCGCCCAACCCGACAACAATCATTTGATGTGTTTCGTGGTTAGTGTAGAAATCAATTGTTGGGTCTTCGTCACAAAGACGTAAAATTCCTTGTGCGATTTTTTCTTCGTCGCCCTTGTTAACAGGAATAACCGCTAAAGATAGGTTTGGTTTTGGGTATTCAACAGCATCTAAGACAACTTTTCTTGCAGGACTACAAAGTGTATCGCCTGTTTTAGCATTGTTGAGCTTTGGTATTGCACCTATATCACCAGCACCGATATATGAGACATCGGCTTGTTTTTTACCGAATAGCATGATAGTTTTACCAATTTTTTCAGCGTTGCCTGTTCTCATGTTAACTACATTGCTATCAGACGAGATTTTGCCTGAGATAACTTTGATATATGAAAGTTTACCAATAAATGGGTCAGCAACCGTTTTAAAAACAATAGCAGCTGGTTGTGCATCTTCATTAACTTGCAAATCAACAGGATTTCCATCTAAATCCACAGCAACTTCTTCTGCTTTGTCTTGTGCGCTTGGGCACAACCAAGCTAAGCCGTCCATGAATTGCTCCATACCTCTCATTAACATTGCGTCTCCGCAGAAAACAGGTATGATTGTTCCGTTTTTAACACCATTGCTAATACCCATAATTACTTCTTCAGGAGTGAAATCCTCTCCAGCGAAATATTTTTCGAATAACTCTTCGTCTGTTTCTGCAACAGCCTCATAAATTGCTGTGCGCAAACCCTCAAGTCTTGCAGCCATGTCAGGCATTGGAACTTGAACAGGTTTTCCACCCGAATAATCATATGCTTTATATTCAAGCATATTTACATATATATCAGCGTTTCCATTTTCAAAATAAGGTACAACAACAGGGCAAACTGATGGTCCAAATGAAGATTTTAACTCTTCAAAAACACCATAGAAATCAGACCCCTCGTCGCATAAACCATTAACGAAAACGATTTTTGACAGATTATTTTTAATAGCGATTTGCATGGCTTTTTCAGTTCCCACGCTGACACCGCTTTTTCCTGCTAGTACAATCAGAGCTGTATCAGCAGCACGAATTGCCTCGCACACTCCGCCTTCAAAGTCAAATAGACCCGGAGCGTCTATAAGGTTTATTTTTTTGTTTTTCCATTCAAAAGGAGCAACCGCTGTGCTTATTGAAGTCTTTCTCTTAATTTCTTCCGGGTCACAATCGCAAATTGTATTTCCGTCACCGACTTTACCTCTTCTGTCTGAGACTCCGGCAAGATATAACATCGCTTCACAAAGCGAAGTCTTACCGGAGCCGCCATGCCCCAAGACTGATAAATTTATTATGTTTTTTGCAGCAAACTGGTTCATAAAAAACTCCCTCCAATTCGTTTATTATTCTAAAAAAGTAAAATAAACGGATTTAATTAATAATTATGTTTCACATTATACATTAAATTAGTTAAAAAAACAAGTACCTTTTGCAATCTTGTTTAAATTTTATATTTGAAGGTAGATTATAATGTGAAATATAACCAAATAAAGAATATGACACAGAGCATAAAAGAACAATGTAGACATATATTGACATTAAAGCTAGTTTGTGATAAGATTTGATTTGAATTACATATACTATATAATTCATTTTTAGAAAAAGTAATAATCTTTCCTTTTTGCATTGTGATAATATATGTTATCACAATTTTAATAATTAAAGAAAGTTGGAGAAAAATTGGATAAAATAATAAAAGTAATAAATGACGGTTTCAAATTTAATGTAGAACTTACAGAATTTGCTCCATATGGCGAGGGTCATATTAACGGAACTTTTTGTGCTGTTGGGTATAATGAACAAGGGGAAAAATTTAGATTTATCGTACAAAAAATCAATACTCAAATTTTTAAAAACCCACAAGAGTTAATGGAAAATATAAATAATGTAAGCGTTTTTTTAAAGGACAAAATAGTGAAACGTGGAGGAGATGTTCACAGAGAAACTTTGAATGTTATTCCGACTGTTGATGATAAATTAATGCTCATTGATGACGAGGGTGGAGTTTGGCGTGTATACGAGTTTGTCGAAAAGACAATTTGTTTACAAAAAGTTAGAGACGAGAAAGATTTCGAAACAGTTGCTAAAACTTTTGGAAATTTCCAAATGCTTCTTTCAGACTTCCCTGCACACACATTGCATGAAACTATTGTTGATTTTCACCACACCGCAAAAAGATTTATCAATTTTAAGAAAGCCCTTGATGAAGATGTAATGGGTAGAGCGAAAAATGTGCAGAAAGAAATTGAATTTGTACTTGCAAGAGAAAACGATTGTTCAGTTTTAACTGATATGTTAGAAAAGGGAGATTTACCACTAAGGGTAACACATAATGACACAAAATTAAACAATGTCTTGATTGACGAAGTTAGTGGTGAAGGAATTTGCGTTATTGACTTAGACACTGTTATGCCCGGACTATCTCTTAATGATTTTGGCGACTCAATTCGCTTTGGTTCAAATGACTGTGACGAGGACGAAAAAGACTTGAGCAAAGTTAATTTTAGCTTGCACTTGTTTGAAGTTTTCACAAAAGAATACTTGAGCGTTGCAGGTGGAATACTTAGCGATAAAGAAATTGAAAACCTACACTGGGGTTCAAAATTGATGACACTCGAATGTGGTATGAGGTTTTTAACAGATTATCTTCAAGGTGACGTGTATTTTAAAATTCACAGAGATGGTCACAATCTTGACAGGTGCAGAACTCAGTTTAAATTGGTTTCAGACATGGAAAATTGCTGGGGAGAAATGGAAAATATCATAAACAAGTATAAAAATTAACATTTCACAACCCCACCGCACTTCACTCGATATTTTCTGGTGGAGTAGCTAATAAATAATAATAATAAGCTCGGCTTTTATATTTTTCAAAGTAGTTTTGAAAAGGTAAGAGCCGAGCTTCTGTTTTATTATATTAATGTAATTGTATAGGTTGCATTGATTTGACTTTAACTTAACCTACTAAATTTCTTCCCATTAAAACTCCCATAACAGAGGACATCATAAGTCCACGCGTCCAACCACTTGAGTCTCCTAAACAATATAGGTTTTTAACATTGGTTACAAGTTTTTCGTCCATTTTAACTTTATTACTATAGAATTTAAGCTCAGGAGAATAAAGCAATGTTTCAATTGAAGCAAATCCCGGAACAACTATGTCTACTGCCTGAATAAAGTTTATAATGTTGAGCATTGCACGGTAAGGCATCGCCGATGTAATATCACCTGCAACAGCGTCAGGCAGTGATGGGCGAACGTTTGAATTATATAACTCATCCTGCCAAGTACGTTTCCCCTGCAAAATGTCTCCATATCGTTGCACAAGAATTTGACCATTAGCAAGCATATTTGTCAACTCTCCAATTTTTTGAGCATATGCAATTGGTTGATTAAAAGGTTCGCTAAAATTATGTGAACATAAAATAGCTAAGTTGGTATTATCAGATTTTAAATCTTTATATGAATGACCGTTTACAACTGCTAAATCGTTGTCGTAGTTCTCTTGGCTAACAAATCCTCCGGGATTTTGACAAAATGTTCTAACCTTGTTTTTAAACGGAAGAGGGTAACCTATGAGTTTAGACTCATAAAGAACATTGTTAACTTCTTCCATAACTTCATTGCGAACTTCAACCCGAACTCCGATGTCAACTGTACCTGGTTGATGAGCAATTCCATGAGTTGCACAAAGTCTTTCTAGCCAATCCGCGCCTTTTCTGCCTGTAGCAATAACAATGTCTTTAGCGTTGACTGTGATTTCATCGCCTTTATAATCAAGGATAACTCCCTTACATTCATTTTCTTCAATGATGATGTTTTTGCATGTGTGCCCAAAGAATAACTCAACAGAGTTTTGCATTAAATATTGTTCAATTTTATAGTAAATCTCTTGTGCCTTTTCTGTTCCTAAATGCCTTATAGGACAGTCGACTAATTTCAATCCTGCCTTTATAGAACGCTTTCTGATTTCTTTGATTTTATCGTTATTTTCAAGCCCCTCTACCTTTTCATCTGCACCAAATTCAAGGTAAATTTTATCGGTATAAGAAATTAAATCTTCAGCAGTTTTGTCACCAATAAGTGAAGGTAAATCTCCACCTACTTCGGTGCTTAAAGATAGTTTACCATCTGAAAATGCTCCTGCTCCTGAAAAACCTGTGGTAATGTGGCAATATGGCTTGCAATTAACACATTTCAAAGTTTTGTGCTTTGGACATGAACGCTTTTCAATTGGGCTTCCTTTTTCGAAAATAGCAATTTTTTTGTTGCTTTTATTCTTTATTAATTCAAGTGCAGTGAAAATCCCTGCAGGACCTGCGCCGATGATAACTGTGTCAAAATACATGGTTTTTACTCCTCTTCTAATAATGTTCTATGAGATATTATCATATATCTATGAACTAAATATGAATTAAATATATTGTTTAGGTGATAATATTACTATATTTCCATGACAGGGGTTGTGTATGAATTATCATTTTCTATATCAAACAATAAAAAAAACTTTAGTGTTAAAATATAGGAGAGCGTACCTTGGTTTCATTTGGACCTTGCTCGAGCCTCTTTTAATGATGCTTGTTTTAACTTTAATTTTTCAGGATTTATTTGGAAATGATGACCCGTTTTTTCCAATATATGTCTTATGTGGTCGATTGATTTTTAGCTTTTTTTCAATATCAAGCAGACAATCCATCGTATCTATTAAGCAAAACATCGGAATAATTAAGTCTTTTTCAATAAGAGAATTTACTTTCCCAATTGCAACTTGCATTTCAAACTTCACAGTCTTTTTAATTTCATTGCTAGATTTGTTACTTGTGATGCTAATATATAAAATGCCAATCACTCTTAATATAATATTTGTATTTTTCCCTCTTTTAATATTGTTTTTATTCACTCTTGGAACAACACTGATTATTTCATCTGTGGTAATCAAGTTTAGAGATATAGAATATTTTTGGGAAGCTCTGCTAATGCTTATCATGTTCAGTAGCGCTATTTTTTATGATACTTCAAAATTAGAGGGTAAGGCGGTGTTTTTGGTTTTTAAATTCAATCCAATGTATGGTCTGATTAAAATATTCAGAGCTAGTATATACTCAAATGATTACGATGTTTTTTATGCTGTGTATACAACAATAGTCGCTTTTTTATTGTTTGCAATAGGCTTAATTATTTACAAAAAAATGCACAAAAAATTTATTCTGCTTCTTTAATTTTGTTTAAGGCAGTATAAAAATGTAAAACCGAGAACATTGAAAGGAAATAATGTTAATTTGGATAAAATCATTGAATTAGAAAATGTTAACTTGCTGATTGATATAAACAAAGAAAAAATTAAAGGATTTAAGAAAATTCGCGAGAAAAAAGAAGTGTTTTTGCTAAAAGACATTTCTTTTACACTTCAAAAAGGCGAGGGACTTGCAGTTTTGGGAATAGGGGAATCAGGAAAAACTAGCTTACTTAGAATTATATCTGGAATAATGAACTCGAACAGTGGAAAAGTAGAGGTAAACGGTGAAACCACTACTTTGTTATCGATAGAATCATCTTTTGATTTATCCCTCACAGGTAAAGAGAATATATACTATCTTGCTTCCTTGTTTGGAATAAGCAAAAAACACATTAAAACAAGATACAAGGAAATAGTCGATTTTTGCCAATTGAATGAATGGGTTGACATCCCACTGAAAAATTATTCGATTTCTTTAAAAACAAAACTAGCACTTACTTTAACCTTATATTCAAACTGCAAAATTCTCGTATATGATGAGATGATGAACATAAAAGATGATGTATTTTATAAAAAATTTCAAACAGAGCTTCTAAAGAAAAAGTCACGTGGAGTTACAATTGTTTCCTCGTCGAAAAACGGAAAAGAATTAGCACAGTTTTGCGAAAAGGCGGTGATTCTTGATAAAGGAAAACTCATATTTATTGGTGATTATGCAAAGGGAATTGCACTGATTAATAAATAAACCTCAAAATAATCACTTTCTCTTCCCTCTGCTGCTTTTTTGCTGGCGACTAGGCTTTTTGCTGTTTTTGTTATCTCTTTTTTGGTTTGTATTATTACTATTTTTCGCCGACGAATTAGTTAATCGCATGTCGCCTTGCCTAGGTTTGACGAGACATTTTTTACCTGTTCCAATCAAGTCTTTTCTCCCTGCCTTGATTAAAGCAGAAATAACTAAATCATAGTTTTTGGGGTCTCTATATTGAATTAATGAGCGTTGCAACGCCTTGTCTGTAGGATTTTTTGCAACATAAACGGGTTTTAATGTTCGTGGGTCAAGCCCTGTGTAATACATGCAAGTTGAAATTGTAGACGGGGTAGGATAAAAATCTTGCACCTGTTCTGGCATGTATCCTAATTCTCTTAAATATTCGGCTAACTCAACAGCAGCTTCTAAATCCGAACCTGGGTGAGACGACATTAAATACGGGACTACATATTGTTCTTTTCCAAGCCTTTTGTTAAACTCTGAATATTTTTTTGAAAAGGAACGATAAACATGATGTTGTGGTTTCCCCATTACTTTTAGCACTTTATCGCTGATGTGCTCCGGTGCGACTTTAAGCTGACCGCTGATGTGATGCTTTACTAACTCAAAGAAAAACTCATCGTTACTATCTTCAACCAAATAATCAAACCTAATTCCAGAGCGAACAAAAACTTTTTTCACCTTTGGCAAAGAACGTAATTTTGTTAGTAATGAAAGATAATCGCTGTGGTCAATTTCAAGATTTTCGCAAGGCTTTGGAAATAGACATTGCCTGTCTTTACATGCACCAACTTTAAGCTGCTTTTTACACGCAGGAATTCTAAAGTTTGCAGTAGGACCACCTACATCATGAATATACCCTTTGAAATCAGGGTCTTGGGTGATGATTTTTGCTTCTTCTATTAATGATTGATGGCTTCTTGTTTGGAGAATTCTACCCTGATGAAAAGTGAGTGCGCAGAAATTACATGAACCAAAGCACCCCCTGTTGCTGATAAGGCTGAATTTAACTTCTTCAATAGCAGGAATTCCTCCATTTGATTCGTACATCGGGTGATAAGTTCGCATATATGGTAGTGCGTAAACATCGTCCATTTCTTTAGTTGAAAGTGGCATTTGAGGCGGATTTTGAACAACGAAAAGTTCTCGTGTATACGCTTCAACTAATGTTCTTGCTGTAAATGGGTCTGTGTTTTGGTATTGCTTGTAGAAACTTTTTGCGTATAATTCTTTTGAAGTGCTGATTTTGTCAAAGGCTGGGAGCTTGCTTGCATCGGGTATTAATTCAGGAATATTTGTCTTGAAAACTGTGCCTTTAACAAAGTTCAAATCCTTTATGTCAATTCCCTTTCTTAATGCATGTGCAATTTCTGAAATTGCTTTTTCACCCATGCCATATATTAGCAAATCCGCACAACTGTCAAGCAAAACAGAACGCTTAACGCTGTCAGACCAGTAATCATAGTGTGAAAGTCTTCGCAAGCTAGCTTCAATTCCACCGATAATTATAGGAGTATTTTTGTATGTTTGACGAATTAAATTTCCATATACGACAGTGGCGTAATCAGGCCTTTTCCCCATTTCAGCATTAGGGCTGTAAAAGTCTTTTTTACGCTTTTTCTTGCTCACGCTGTAATGATTAACCATCGAATCCATATTACCTGCAGTGACTAAAAAACCGAGTTTTGGCTCACCAAATTCAGTTATGCTCTTAGGATTTCTCCAATTCGGTTGTGGTATCATACATACGGTGAAACCCTCATTTTCAAGAACTCTAGAAATAATGGCACTGCCAAAAGATGGGTGGTCTACATAGGCATCGCCTGTAATATAAACAAAATCGGGTTGCTCAATCCCCCTTGATATCATCTCTTCTTTCGTTACGGGTAAAAACATTTTAAGTCCATTTCGCATGCAAATTTTACTTGCATGCTACCTTTCTTGTTATATTAGTTGATTTTGGAGCAACTCGGTCAATTCTTCCCATTTATCCATGAGTTCAATATTGCGAATTTCAAGTTCATGAAGCTTGTTTGTAAGTTCAAGTGTTTTTTCATAGTCACTCATATTCTCAGGCAATTCGGTTAATTCTCGAACTGTTGACATTTCTAGTTCAGTTTCTTCAATTTCTTTTTCACATCTTGAAATAGCAGTTTTCATTTTTCTAATCTGTGACTGTTTCTCTTTATTTAGTTGATAATCATTAGGTTTTTTTTCTGTTTCGAGAATTTCAGTCGCTTTGTTTTGTTCTTTTGTCAAAAGGAAATCGTCATAGTTTCCTAAATACTCAGTAATTCCATCATTTGTTAAATACATTATTTTGCTTGAGAGCTTGTTTATCAAATATCTATCATGCGACACGATAATCAATGTTCCGTTGTACCCTAACAAAGCTTCTTCAAGCGCTTCTCTTGCAGTGATATCCAAATGGTTTGTAGGTTCGTCCAATATTAATAAATTGCTTTTTTCCAGCATTAATTTTAGAAGCAAAACCCTTGCTCGTTCGCCACCACTAAGACCTTTTACAGGTTTAAAAACGTCTTCTCCCTTAAACAAAAACACAGCCAACGCACTTCTGACTTCCGTTTGAGTCATGAGCGGATGTTCGTCCCAAATTTCATCTATAACTGTCTTGGTTTCGTCTAAATTCCCTTGCGTTTGATCATAATATCCTGTTTCAATTGAAGTCCCAAAACGGAAGTTTCCGCTGTCGGGCTTATATATATCAAGCAAAATTTTAAGCAATGAAGTTTTACCGCAACCGTTTGGTCCCAAAAGGAAAATTCTTTCTTGTCTTTTAACAAACATATCGACGTTTTTAAACAGCTTGTTCTCCCCAAAACTTAAACTCAAATTCTCGGCTGTCAACACATCATTTGAACCTCTTGAGCATGCCTCAAACTTAAAATTAATATTCTCGGGGTCATCTTCTGGTTTTTCTAAGGAGTTCTCTAACCTGTCAATAGATTTTTGTTTGTGTGCAATCGTGATGTAGTTTCTCTCTTGGTTAAAGCGTTTTTGTTGTTCAATAATCCCCTCAATACGCCTTATTTCTTTTTGCGTATTGTCATAAACTCTTTGCATCGAGAGTTTCTTCTCTTTTTTTTGCGTCACAAATGCGCTGTAATTCCCCTTATATGAATTCAAACTTTTGCTCTCAATTTCAAAAATTCTTGTACACAAAGAATCGAGAAAATATCTGTCATGCGAGATGACGATAAAAGAGCCTTGAAAAGTTTTTAGAAAATCTTCAAGCCATGTGGTAGCGTCTATGTCAAGATGGTTAGTAGGTTCGTCTAATAGCAGGATATCTGCTCCAGACAGCAACATTTTAGCAAGTTGCAGTTTCGCCTTTTGACCTCCGCTTAGAACTGAAACACTGTCTCCAAGTTGCTTTTCAGAAAACCCAAGTCCTAAAAGAGTTGCTTTAGCCCTGTTACGAAAGGTAAGTCCGCCCAAATCAACAAACTGCTCATTTAGCAAAACTTGTTTTTCAATCAACTGTTGTAAATTTTCATTTCCTACTGTTATTGCATGGTGTAAAAGTTCAAGCTCATGTTCCATTTCTTCTAAATGAAAAAACACACTCAAAACTTCTCTGTATGCAGTTTGAACCTCGTCCCTTACCACGTGTTGTTCCATGTAGCCTATTTGAGAGTTTTTAGCAACAAAAAAATCACCCTCGTCGCAGTCGTATTCGCCACAAAGAATTTTAAACAATGTGGTTTTTCCACTTCCGTTTGCTCCAACTAAACCTATGTGTTCACCTTTTTGCAACTCAAAATCTATATTTTCGATTATAGTGTCTGTAGCGAACATTTTCTTTATATTTTTAACTGTCAATACTGCCATTTTGAACTTTTTCCCTTTCTTTTAGTTTCACTCCTCCAATACTAAATCATCAACTTTGTATAATAGAATATTGATGAAAAGGCATAAAACTATGAAGCTGACGCAAATGATTTTGTTTGTTAAATTCTATTTAATTCAGCTAATGAGTCAGATTAATCTTCATTTTTTCACATATAGTAATTAATGCCTGCTGAACAACTTG
>CAYJBU010000023.1:0-13767 GCA_964368155.1 uncultured Eubacteriales bacterium
AAAATGCAGATAAAATCATTGAGTATTGTGGATTAGACATGAAAAACTTGAAGAATGAAGCAGAAAAACTAGCTGCGTTTTGCAAAGGTCGAGAAATCACTATAAGTGATATAGACGATTTGTGCGTAAAAAGTTTGGACACGACTGTTTTTATTTTGATTAAGGCTATTGTTGCAAACGATTATAAAAAAGCATATTCACTTTTAAATCTGCTGTTTAATTCAGGAGAAGAACCCGTACCGGTATTAGCGAGAATTTCTGATACCTATGTGGATTTATACCGTGTTAGGGCTGCGTTGCATTCAGGTAAAACTGCAACTTCACCTGCTGAATATGGTGATTATAAAGGCAGAGAATTTAGGCTTACTAATGCTCAAAGAGATATTAGGAATTTGTCTTCTGACAATTTAAGAAAAAGCTTAGAGCTTTTGACTCAAACCGATTTATTGCTGAAAACTTCAAAAACCAGTGGTAAAATCATATTGCAAGAATTAATAGCAAAACTTTTGATTATTAACAAAGGGGAGAGTTTCTCTTGATTAAAATAAAAGAAGCGATTATTGTCGAGGGCAAATATGACAAAGTAAAGTTATCAAATTTAGTAGATACTGTGATAGTTCAAACAAATGGTTTCTCGATATTTAAAGATGTGGAAAAGAAAAATTATATTAAGAAGCTTGCACAAGAGAGAGGTTTAATTGTTTTAACTGATAGTGATTCGGCAGGTTTTTTAATTCGAAATCATTTAAAATCTTTTATTGATGAAAAATATATCAGGAATGTCTTTATCCCTCAAACACTGGGGAAAGAGGCGCGAAAAAAGAAAGCCTCTAAAGAAGGCTTTCTAGGAGTTGAAGGTATAAACTCAGAAGATCTTGCAAAGCTTTTGAATTCATCTGAAAAAGTGATATATGAAAATGTTTATGAGATAAAAGATTTATTTAACTTAGGTTTATGTGGGAAAGAGAATAGCAAAGAAAGAAAAGGAGAGTTTTTAAAATTGCTTGATTTGCCATCATATATTTCTAACAAGGAGTTAATTAAATATATGAATTCTAATGTGGAAAAAGCAAAAGAAGCTATAGTGCAAATTCCATGACTGCCTGTACAAAAGGGTGCTCTGTGTCCGATATTGTCTTTACTAGTATAAAATCATTGGATAAGTAAAAATTCTTAAGTTCTTCATTTTTTTCAACCATTATCAAGCTGATTTTGTTTCCACCTAGCTCGGCAACCTTGTTTTTGCAAAAATTTATTAACGCTCTGCCTATACCAAATTGTTGATATTTTGGTAAAACAGAGAATTTTTGGAAGGAGTACACTCCTTCCTCTTTTTTTGCTAGTTGAACATATCCGACAATTTTTCCTCTTACCCAAGCTGCGAACATAAGAACGCCTTTGCTCTTAAGGTTAAAGAGTGTCTCTGCTTGAATAAATGCTCCACTAGATGGATAATTTTCTTTTGTAAATCCGTATTCAATAGCCTTGTTTATAAATGCTTTTCTGATAATTTTTGCACATTGTTCGATATCTTCATCTCTCACTGTGAGAATTTCAAGTTCTGTCACTTAATAGTCCGTCCTTTAGTTTTATTAGGTCAGGCTATATTGTAACACATATTTTACAAAACTGCAATTATAAAATGTTCCATAAACTGGTCTTTTCTGCCTCAAATAATTGGTTAAGACATATTTTTGCATCTTCACACATGATTAGAGTCGCCAAATAGTCGTCAATATTAATGTACTTATAGATTGATTTGATTGCTACTTCACATCTTTCAAGCTGGGAATGATGAATAAAGATGCTGAAAATTCTGTGATACATACTCCATTTTTCCTCAACTTCAAGTGATAGGGTTGTTGCGCTTTCTCTGTCGTTTATCAGAATATACTCTTCTATTTTTTCAATGTCATATATTAATTGCTCGTGTATTTCACTTGTGATGAAATAGGCTACGACACAAAATGATATTGCAAAAAATAGCATAATCACAGCTAGTACAATCCTAAACTTCATTTTTAATACCATGTCATGGTTACTACTTAAAGTTATAATACCAATTTTAAGCTGCTACCAGTGACTGTCCCTTCTTTGTTTTTCAATTGCATACACTCAAACAAACTGTTAAGTTATGAGTGAATGTCGGTACTAGTATTGCTCATTTCGTTTTGTTGCATTACACTTATAAGTCCATTGGTTTCTACTAAAGCAAATTTTATGTTTTTCAATTCAAATATATCCTTTTGCCTTAATGCCTCCATCAAATCAGCCTTACTCATTCTAAGTTCGTGTAGTTCTTTTTCTTGGATTTCTCCGTTATTTACGACTAATATCGGTTTTCCGCATATCGTTCTGCGTATTTTGTTGCTTTTCATCATCAAAACAGAAACTATTACTTCAAGAGAAATCAAAACCATAATAGGAATTAATCCGCTGGTCAATGGTTGGCTGTTGTCTTGCAGAGGGATAGCAGCTAAATCTGATATTAGCAAAGTGACTACTAGTTCGCTAGCTTGCAATTCACTGATTTGCCTTTTGCCCATTATTCTTACTGCTATAACAATTAGTATATAAACAATTACTGTTCTTGCAAATGAAGTTGCCATACTAACCATCCTTTCATTTTCTTCTAATATAAAAAAGTCTTGCCTAAAAAGTATATCTATATAATAAAAGGTCAAAATAAATTATGAAAGGGTGATTATTTGGCAAATAAGTTAAAATATGACTTAGACGAAAACATGGAGTATTTAAGTTCACTATTTCTAAATGCGGCAGACTTTACACCGGTAAATCTTTGTGTTGATGGAGTAGAATGTGTTTTTTTGAGTTTAGAAGGACAAATAGACAGGCAATATTTATCAATTTCGGTAATGCAACCATTTATAGGTGCGAAACTAGCAGAAGTTGAGAGAAAAAAATCAATAAATTATCTTGCAACACAAGTGATTAGAGTTATAGACCAAGAAATTTTATATTCATTCGATGACGTTATCACAAAGCTAATGTTGGGATTTGGTGTAATTCTCGTTGACGGATGTGACAGTGCTCTTTCTTTTGGCGGGCAAGGTTATAAAGTGCGCTCGGTTGAAAATCCAGCAGATGAAAATATGTTGCGAGGGTCAAAAGAAGGATTTATTGAGGCACTGCAAATCAACATGTCACTGCTTAGAAGAAAAATGCGAAATACAGATTTAAAGTTCGAGAGAATGACAGTTGGAAAAAAATCTTTCACTCCGATTATTGTTAGTTATATTGAAGGCAGAGTTTCTCCTGAAATTTTACAAAGACTAAAGCTTGAGATAAAAGAAATAGACTTAGAAACGGTTATGGCTTCTGGTTATCTAACGGCATATCTTAACAAAGGGAAAATTTTTGGCACAGTAGGAGTGACAGAAAGGCCTGATACCGCTTGTGCAAAAATGGAAGAGGGAAGAATAATAATTTTGGTAGATGGTTCGCCTGGGGTTTTGATTGTACCGTATATCTTCACAGAGAATTTCCAGAGCATGGACGATTATGACACAAAACCTTTCTATTCAAGCTATATTAGATACATTAAATACTTGTGTTTTTTTATCTCTGCATTTTTGCCAGCTATCTATGTTGGGCTTATTGCAGGTAGACCCGAGTTGTTACCCGATGAGATATTAGTAAAAATAGCAATTGCAGAATCTAAAACTCCTTTTAATGTTTTTTGGGAGATTATTTTAGCTAATTTCTTGTACGAAATAATGCGTGAAGCTGGGATTAGGGCACCTAAGGTGTTCAGTCATTCAGTGAGTATAGTAGGTGCTTTAGTGGTAGGTGATATGGCTGTTAGTGCAGGTCTAATGGGGTCGCCATCCTTGATAATCATTGCATTGGCAGCAATTTCAGGGTATGCAATTCCAAAACTGTTTGAGCAACTTGCTCTGATTAGATTATTTATGATTATAATTAGTGGTTTGTTTGGTGTTTGGGGTTTTGTGTGTGGATTTATGTTCTTCCTTATAAACATTTGCAGTCAAAATGCTTTTGGAATTCCCGTTACAGCACCATTGTCTCCGTTTAGCCTCAAATTTATGAGGGATATTTTAGAAAGAGCACCTTGGATGATATTAAACAAAAATAGAAATAAAATCCAAGAGTTGCCTGGTGTGCAAAAGTGAAAGATAAAATCATATCAAAACAATTATTCGTTATTGGTCTATTGTTTTCGTTGACTTATATAGCTACTCTCAGTTCCTCAGCTGTTAATAACAACTACTGGGATAGCATGATTTCTGTACTAATCGCTTTTATAATAAATATATTGCTTTGTTTTCCGATTTTTGTATATTCAAAAAGTGAAGTTAGTTTGCAAGAAAAGATAAGTGAAAACAAGTTTCTTTTGGTTTTATACCTTGTTTACTTTATCGTGGCTGACACTATTGCGCTAGTTCAATTAGAAGACTTGTTCTTAAACACTATTTTCCCGGATGTCGCCCCAGTTTTCCTTGGGGGATTGATAGTTGTAGTTTCAGTGTATGCGGCGTATAAAGGAATCGAAACCGTTGCAAGGACTAGTTATTTTGTTGTAATTTTCGCTGTCGTATCTTTGGTAGTTATTTTTTTGGGGACGATAAATCACTTCGACTATTCTAACAGAGAAGTATTTTTTTATACTGGGTATTCAGATACTATAAAAAATTCTGTTATTTTCTTTGGAAGAGGAACTTTTCTGCCACATTTAGCGGTTTTGTATTTTTGTGTTAAAGACAAAATAAAAATAAAGGACTATATAATAACTCAAATATGCGTGTCATTTATAGCCGTTGCATTCTTCTTTGTGGTCACTACCACTCTTGGGAGATTTGCGCAAACACAAGTGTATCCAATGGTGACTTTGTTTTCAGTTACAGGGATTAAACCATTAGAAAAACTAGATTTTATGTTTAGTGTTGTGTGGCTAATGATTTACACTATTAGATTTTCAGTAACACTTCTTGCGATAAAAGCGTTACTTTTGAAATCTGGTGTAAATAAAAAAGCAAAGTGGGTAGTTCCGATATGTGGTTTGTTTATTTTAGGTTTGTGCCTTTACTTGCTTGGCTTAAATCAAAAACTTATTTCTGAAGTGCAGTTTTTCTTATTTATTTTAGCCATTTTTCTCGGAACTGCTGTACCTGTCTATTATTACGCGGTAGAAAAGAATAACAACAAACTTTGAAAGGGTGGGTAGTTTGAGAATAAATTTTCAAACAGCAAGTTTTGCACTTTTATATCTTATGAATTAAATTTTTCTACGCAATATCGCTCAAAACGTTGCGATTTAACAAGAAAGGATGGTAATTGGAATGAAAAAAATATACACCCTCTTTGTTGCAACTTCGTTATTAATATTATTGTGTGGTTGTAATTCAGATTTAAATCAGTATATGATAGTAAAAGGTTTTTCAATTGATCTTAAAGATGATGTTTATAGCGTTGCGCTAAGGTATGAAAGCTTAAATGAAATCACCCCTGAAGAAGTAGTAACTGTAGAGGGTAGCACGGTTGCAGATGCTGTTAACAAAATTTCTTTGATAAGCGGAAAAGAAGCGTTGTTTTCAAGTACAGGATATATAATTTGTTCGGAAAAAGTTGCAAAAAAAGGGTTAAATCAATCACTCGATTTTTTTATCAGATACTTTAAAGGTAGGCCGACAGTTAAGTTATATATCACTAATGGTGAAGGTGCTGATATAATAAATGCAAAAAATGATGATAAACTTATTCCGTCTTCTTTGATAAGTGATATTATGGGTAATGAGGAAAATCAAGGTAAAATTGTAACATCATCAGTTATGGAATTTATTTCTGACTCAAATAGTGAGAATAAGACTGCAGTAGTTCCCGTGATAAATCTTGTGGACAAAACTATTGAAACTAACAGCAGTGCTTATTTTAAGAATTATATTTTAGTAGGATTATTAAGTGAAGAGCAAACAAAAGGCTTTTTAGCATTGAGTGGAAAATTGGAGTATGCTGATTTTGTGATTAAAGACGAGGAAAATAATAATATTACGGTTGAGGTGCAAGGCGTTGAGAAAAATACTGAAATTAAAATGATTGATAGTGAACCGGTTTTTTCGATTACTTTAAACGCAAAAATTGATATGGAGGCGATGCCTTTACAAGGAAATATCTCCAATATCATGGAAATCAATTATGACCTCTTGGAGGATAAATGTTCGGAGAAACTGTATCAACTATCAAACAGTGTGTTTGATGTCATAAACTTAAAAGAAATTGATTTGTTAAATTTTTCAAATCAGCTATATCTTGAGCATAGTGAATATTGGTCACAAAACAAGAATATTTTTTTGAAAACTATACCACAGGTAGAAGTTTCGCTTACTATAAATAGTGATATCATCAGGACAGGAGAAGAGGAAAGTGGAATTTACGGTTAATTAAGCACTTGATTTTACTTCTATTTTGCATTATAATTAAAAGAGTCGTTGTGTTAAAGTAAAATTCGCTAAAAGATTGATTTTAATTGAACAAAAAGTAGGGGAGGGCTTCCACGCCCTCCTGTAAAAAAAACTGATGATTTTCTGATAGGCAGGACCACACCGATTGAAATAGTTTGTTTTGCAAAAAAATTCGCAAATCCTCAGCACTTTCGATTATATTAGCTTAGTCTGTTGTAATTTCTTAATATATAATTTTGTGTACATATAAAAGGTAGGTAATAATGTCAAATATTGATAAAAGTAACGTTATTGAACTTAGAAAAAAACTAATTGAAAACGAATTTAAAAGAATGAACGATGTGCAAAGAGAAGCAGTTTTTCATTCTAAAGGTCCTCTTTTGATTTTAGCAGGTGCAGGCAGCGGAAAAACCACGGTAGTGGTAAACCGAATTGCTTATCTTGTTAAATATGGTATTGCATATGACAGTGAATATCTGAACTCTCAGTTTACGATTGAAGATTATGAAAATTTAATTTCTGCAAAGAGTTCAGCAGATTTAGACGAGGGGACACTAAGAAGACTTGCAGTAAGCCCTACTCCCTCTTGGAAAGTGATGGCGATTACTTTTACAAATAAGGCTGCAAACGAGCTTAAAGAGAGACTTGAAGTTATTTTAGGTGAAAGAGCAAACGATGTTTGGGCTTCTACATTTCATTCGGGTTGTGCAAGGATTTTGCGTAGAGATGGCTATAAAATAAACTACACTTCTAAATTTTCGATATATGACACAGCAGACAGTAAAGCGCTTGTTAAAAAGTGTCAAACTGCTTTAGATATTTCCGAAAAATTCATTCCTTCAAGAGAAATTATTTCTGCAATATCAAAAGCTAAAGACAGTATGATTAGTGCTGATGAATACTACAAACTAGCAGGATATGACAACAGAAAGCAAAAAATCGGCGAAATATATAAAATGTATCAAAGTGAACTTAGAAAAGCCAATGCTATGGATTTTGACGATTTGCTATGCAATACTGTGAAACTGTTCAAAGAATTTCCTGATGTGTTAGAGTATTATCAAAACCGTTTTGATTACATAATGGTAGACGAATATCAAGATACAAATATGGTTCAATATGAATTTGTCAGATTACTAGCAGATGCTAAAAAAAATATCTGTGTTGTGGGTGATGATGACCAAAGTATTTATAAATTTAGAGGAGCAACAATTGAAAATATCTTGAATTTTGAAGTTAATTTTGAAAAATCAAAAGTTATCAGGCTTGAGCAGAATTATCGCTCTTCTGGAAATATTCTGAAAGTAGCAAATGAAGTGATTTCTAATAACACGTGGAGAAAAGGGAAAGAACTTTGGACTAAAAGTGGTGATGGAGAGGTTGTAACTGTAGTTACTGCCAATAATGAACAGGACGAGGCGGATAAAATAGCTGATAAAATTCTTGATGGAGTTTCAGCAGGAAGAAGTTTTTCGGATTTTGCTGTGCTGTATAGAATGAATGCACAGTCACAAGTTTTAGAACGAGTGTTTTCAAAACAAGGTATTCCACACAGATTACTCAGTGGAACTAGGTTTTATGACAGAGCAGAAATAAAAGATTTATTAGCATATCTTCATGTTGTGAACAACCCAACCGATACGATTAGGTTTAGGAGAATTATCAATAAACCCACAAGAGGAATTGGAGCAAAAACCCTAGAAAACATTGACACAATTGCGTCACAGACAGGAATGACTTATCTAGATGTGCTAAACACAAGAAGTCAGTTTCCTATGCTTTCAAAATCTGAGAAAAGTCTTGCTGCACTTGCAAATTTGTTCAATGAGTTGATTGATATCTACAGAGACAATGTGTCTGAGATAGATGTACTATATGATAAAATATTAGAATTAACTAATTACACTGGCTTTGTCTATGATAGTGAACCTGATAAAGCACAGGTTAAAAAAGAAAATATCATGGAGTTAGCTTCTAGTATTCAAAGATATCAAAAAGAATGTACTGAGTTAGAAAAAGAGGCAAGTTTATCTGAGTTTTTAGAAGAAATTTCACTTGTTTCCGACATAGATAACTATGACGAGGAAGCAAATGCAGTTACACTAATGACAATCCACAGTGCAAAAGGATTGGAGTTCCCTGTCGTGTTTTTACCCGGATGGGAAGAAAATGTATTTCCCAGTTATGCAGTCATTCAAAACCCAGATGAAATTGAAGAAGAGAGACGCCTTGCATACGTAGCAGTGACCAGAGCAAAGGAAAATTTACATATATATAATGCTGTCACACGAATGTCTTTCGGGCAGACTTCAAGAAATCAACAGTCAAGGTTCATCGCAGAATTTCCTAAAAAAGCAGTTAAATTTGAAAAACCTGAATTTTCGGGAGGTTATTCTTTTGGTAGCACACCTAGTTATAACAGCTATTATCCCACAAAGAATACTCAATTACCAAACTTTGCAAAAAAAGAACCTTCTAAGTTGACAAAAAATACTATAGATTTTAAAGAGGGTGACACTGTAAAGCATAATATTTTTGGACAAGGGGTTATTCTTTCTACAAGACCTATGGGAAATGACACTTTGCTTGAAGTGGCTTTTGACAGGGGAACAAAAATGCTAGGAGCAAATTTTGCTAAATTAGAAAAAATAAATTAATGTTAAGGGAGAATTAGATGAACAGTAAACCGAACATAATTTTTTTGATGACTGACGACCAACGTTTTGACACAATGGGCTTTATGGGTAGTGAACAGGTATATACTCCAAATCTTGATAAACTAGCAAGTGATGGGGTGCATTTTTCCAATGCTTTTCATGTTGCACCAATTTGTATGCCGAGTAGAGCTAGCGTTCAATTAGGAAAGTACATAGGACAGCACAGATGCGGTTTTGATTTACCGACAGATTACACAGTTACAAAAGAAGAGTATAAGGAGAGTTATCCGTCAATTCTTAGAAAAAATGGGTATTATACCGGTTTTATTGGTAAATTTGGCTTTCCTGTTTATGATAAAAAAGTACATAATTCAGAGTCGGTTATTAATCCTAACAGTCCTCTAGATGACCCATATTACGATAAGATAAATCATATTGATTCGCTTGAAGAGAGCTTACCCAAAGAGAGTTTTGATTATTGGCGAGGCTTTTTAGGTCAGGGTAAATATCGCGCTGACTCGGTTACAGGAAAAATCAATGGATATGATAACAAGAGAAATGCAGAACATTTGACGGAAATTAACACTCACCAAGCAGAAGAGTTTTTAGAGTTAGCCAAGTCTCAGGGACAACCATTTATGCTTTCAATCAGTTATAAAGCACCACACAGACCATTTGACGCTCAAAAGAAATGGGCAGATTTTTATAAGGATATGACTATCGAACGTATGATTAATGACACACCGGAAGATTTTGCGTTGTTGCCTGAGGTGGTTAGAACACACAGCAGAAATGCTTCTGAATATTGGGGCTTAGAAAACTATCGTCCCTCACTCGGGAATGTTTCCCCTTGGAAAGAAGATGTGCATTTTCAAAGAGAGTTCAAGGGTTATTATGCATTGATTTCGGGAGTTGATGAGTCAGTTGGAATCATTAGAGACAAGTTAAAAGAGCTGGATTTAGAAGAGAATACTATTATAATATATACATCAGATAATGGCTTTTTTTGTGGTTCAAAGCAAATAGGTGGGAAGGAATTGTTGTATGAGGAGTCTATAAAAGCTCCAATGATAGTATTTGACCCAAGGATGGAAATATCCTTGCGAAATAGGGTGGTAGATGGAATGATTTCTCATGTTGATATTTGCCCTACTATTTTGGATTTTGCAGGGATAGGTAAAACTCGTGACATGTTTGGAAACAGTTTTGTTCCACTGGTAACAGGAGAAAAACAAGAAATTTGTGACGCTGTTTATGGTGAAAACGATTTTAACAATAATTATGTTGAGAAAGAAAAACATCCCAACCCTGAAAAATATCAGTCAATTCATTCTAAATATGTAAGAACAAAAGAGTTTAAATATATTCGATATCATCTGTGTAATCCAATTATCGAAGAGTTGTGGGAGATTAAGTCTGATCCATATGAAAGAAACAATTTAGTAAATAATCAGAAATACACAAACCAGCTCAATGAAATGAGACAATTGCTTGATGATTTCATAAAACTTCATAAATGTATATAAATTTGTTTGGCTTGCAAGATAACTTGCAAGCCAAACTTCTTTAGATAGCCTTATTTCATGCTCTCTTCATAACTCTTAATCATGTTTTTAACCATTTGTCCGCCAACAGAACCTGCTTGCTTCGATGTTAAATCACCGTTGTAGCCTTGTTTTAGATTAACGCCTACTTGTGACGCAGCTTCCATTTTGAATTTGTTAAGAGCTTCTTTTGCTTCTGGTACTAAATTTTTCATGATTTATCTCCTCAATATTTTTTGCGTTTGTGGTATTATTGTACGACAGAAAAATAGAAATATTATTGTAAATTTTTGTCATTTATTCGTAATTTTCTAAAAAGGAGATTAACTCTTTATAACTTTGAAATGTAACGCCTTTGTTTATTAAATCTTTGTCGATGTCAGGCAAATTATCTAGCTTAACAGTGTCTAGCATAACAGAAAAAACTTCTCCATCTTTAAAAACTGTTATCTCTCCATTTAGTGCTTTTACCTCATAAATTTGTTGTGAATTTGTTAAAATTTTACTACTTTCTTGACTTGAAGTCTCATTTGGGGTATAATTAGAATAATCATTGTCATCATTTTCTGCTTGCATGGTTTGATTTGAATTACCTGTATTTAGCTCATCAGGAATAAAAAAACTCCTGAAAGCTGTCATAGTAAGCAGTATTAATGCAACAATAAGAAAGCAAATACTTTTAATATTTATATAATTTATTTCATTCATAAGTATGCACCTTTCGTTATTTTTGATATATAATGTAATTATTTCACTTTTTGGAAAATTTATACACTTTGGAGGTAAAAAAGTGTTCAATAAAAAAGATTTAAACAGTTTTAATAAGCAAGAAAAGCCTAAAATGCAGAAATTTGAAGCCGAGGACGAATTTGCAGTCGTTGCATCATCAACGGCAAAATCGGTTGCTTCAATGATATTCAAGAGTTTGTTTACTATATTCACTATTCTTTCAATTTCAGGTGTTATAGTCCTGTTTTCTGTGCTTGCGTATATCTTCAGTTTTAGGGATATAGATGTTACAGCGCTAGACAGCTTGCAACTAAATCAATCTAGTTTTGTGTATGTAACGGATAGCGAAGGAAATGATATCAGATATATGGTTTTTCACTCCACTGAAAACAGAACTTGGATTGACTATCAAGATATTCCTGACCATATGATAAATGCACAGGTTGCTATTGAGGACAAACGTTTTTGGGAACACGACGGAGTTGACTGGTATAATACAATTGGTGCTACAGTTACAATGTTCTTGGGAACAGATGGCGGACGTGGAGGCTCGACTATTACTCAGCAGCTTGTCAAAAATGTAACTCAAAGAAATGATGTTAGCATCACCAGAAAAATCACTGAGATTTTTATGGCTCTTAATTTAGAAGAACAATATTCCAAAGAAGAAATATTAGAATCATATTTGAATATGGTTAACTATGGTTACGGTTCAAATGGCGTTGAAGCTGCTTCTAATCTATATTTTGGTCATTCTATTAGAGAAGCAAGTATTGCTGAATGTGCAATGATTGCTGGAATTACACAAAATCCATCTGCTTTTACTCCGATTTATTATCCTGATAATGCAGAAGCTAAAGCCAGAACAGTTCTACAACAAATGTATCTTCAAGAGTATATAACCGAAGATGAATATGAAGATGCTCTTGAGGAAACTGAAAACATGAATTATTCGTTCAGGAAATCTGAAACAGGACAAACTGAAGAAGTAGAGGAAGAAGCTGTTACTGTAGAATATACTTCAGATTGGAGCTGGGACAAGGATAATGCTGTAATTGACAGTGCCTCTGTTTGGAATTGGTATATTGAAACTATGGTTTCAGATATCAAACGTGATTTACAAGAGCAATATAATATCTCTGAGGGAAGAGCTGAAGACATGTTGTTCAACGGTGGATTAAGAATATATAGTGCTCTTGATCCTGAAATTCAACAGGCTGTTGAAGACATTGCTTTGAATTATACTGACTATACTCACGATGATAGAATTCACATGGGATTTTTCATGATGGATTATGACGGTAAGGTTTTAGCTGTAGTGGGTAGTAATAAAGAAAAAACAGGAAACACTGCATGGAACTGGGCAACTGACACTTGGCGCTCACCTGGTTCTTCAATTAAACCTTTAAGTGTATATGGTCCTGCTATTGAAACTGGCCTCATCACATATGGAAGCATTGCTCCAGACACGCCTATTCCCAACTATTATGGTCCTGGTGAAAGTGGTCCGCATAACTATATTAGATGGCAATATCTAGGAAATATTAATGTAGACCAAGCCATTACTACTTCACAAAATGCTTCTTCTGCACAAGTTTTAAGAGATTTATCGTTAGCTACAAGTTATGAGTTTTTAACTGAAAAATTCCATCTTACAACGCTTGACCCTGCTGGTGACCTCACAGACTCTTCGCTTGCAACAGGTGGTATGTATAGAGGTGTACAAGTTTCGGAAATGACAGCAGCTTTCCAAGTTTTTGGAAATGGTGGACAATATAACGAGCCTTATACCTATTATTATGTAATGGACCAAAATGGAGTCATTTTGGATAACACAGACAATAAACCAGAGCAAACAATGGTTGAAGTAAATGCAAATATTATGAATAAACTTTTGCAAAATGTTGTTCTATATGGAACAGGTAGAGAAGTTCAAATTTCGGGTTTGCAAATGTTCGGAAAAACCGGAACGACTGACTCTATCTCCGACTTATGGTTTGTTGGTGGTACTCCGTATGCTGTTTCAGGAATTTGGAATGGATATATTGACGCTACGAGTGACGCTGATAAAAGGATGATTCAAGAGACTTCTCATGAAAACATTTGGAAAGCAATTAACCAATATATGTGGGATAACTACTGGAGTCAGGGTGAACAGCAATATTTTGAGTATTCGTCAGATTTAGTGCAAATAGAATTTTGTCGAGATAGTGGCTTAAGAGCGAGTTCTTTCTGCACCAGAACTACAACAGGCTGGTATGACCAGAATTATATACCAAGAATATGTAATGCGAGTTCGGATCACAGAGTACACGGATTTACTCCTACAACACCAAGTCCAAGTCCGTCGCCGAGTCCGTCTCCATCACCAAGCCCGTCTCCATCGCCGAGTCCATC
>CAYJBU010000023.1:13867-20517 GCA_964368155.1 uncultured Eubacteriales bacterium
ATGAATAAAACTGCTGTGCAAATCGGCAGTTTTATTTTTTGGGCAAAATAACTGTTGAATTTTCCGCAATAGTGTGGTAAACTGTACATGGTAAAAATACAGATGTTTTCAGGTGGTGGACAATGTTCGGAGAATCTTATTTAGTAATTGAAAAATCCGCATTGCCGGATGTATATGAAAAAGTCTTGTACGCAAATTCTCTTTTGGAAAAAGGGGAGGCTGAAAGTGCTTCGGAAGCTGCTAAGATGGCAGGGATTTCAAGAAGTGTGTTTTATAAGTATAGAGACTGTGTTTTTTCTTATAAAAAGAAAGAGAGTTCCGGCATACTAACAATTCAAGTGATATTACTTGATAAGCCGGGTGTGTTGGTGAATTTGCTTAGCGCATTTTACGAGGCAAATGCAAACATATTAACTGTTAATCAGAATATCCCAATCAAAGGAAAAGCTTTTGTATCCTTGTCTGCTCGAATAAACGATATAACAGTTGAGTTAGATGAGTTATTAAGCAAAATTAATAATATAAAGGGCTTAGTCAAGATAGATAGTCTTTCTAATTGACCTTGCTTATTAGGTTTATACTTATTATATTGTTTCGCAGATAAGAAAGGATGTTTTATATGACAAAAATAGCTGTTCTGGGTCATGGAGTTGTAGGCTCAGGAGTATTAGAAGTTTTGAACAGCCACAAAGAGAGTATAGCAAAGCGCGCAAAAGAATATATAGAGGTAAAACATATACTCGATTTACGAGATTTTGATGATTTGCCTTACAGTGATAAATTTACTAAAGACTTCAATGTTATTTTAAGTGATGATGAAGTAAAAATTGTAGTAGAAGTAATGGGTGGCATTAATCCTGCTTTTCAATTTGTTAAAGATTGCTTAGAGAATGGTAAAAGTGTAGTTACTTCAAATAAAGAACTTGTTGCGACTAAAGGAGCGGAGTTGCTAGCTATTGCTCAAAAAAACAACCTGAATTTCTTTTTTGAGGCAAGTGTAGGCGGTGGAATTCCAATCATTAGACCTATCAGTCAATGCCTTGCTGCAAATGACGTCGCAGAAATTGCAGGTATTTTAAATGGAACAACAAATTTCATTTTGACTAAAATGATAAGAGAGCAACTTGATTTTAGCACTGCATTAAAATTGGCTCAAGAATTAGGATATGCAGAGAGAAATCCTGCAGCAGACGTTGAAGGTGACGATGCTTGTAGAAAAATTTGCATTCTTGCTTCACTTTCTTTTGGGTATCATGTGTATCCTGAAGGAGTTTTTACTCAAGGTATCACTAATTTAACCTTGGCAGATGTTGAATATGCAGCATCTTGGGGTGGTGTGATTAAGCTGATTGGGTTTGTAAAGAAACTAGAAAATAATCAAATTCAAATAATGGTAGCTCCAATGTTTGTGAGTAGGGAGAGCCAAATTTCAAGTATTGACGATGTTTTTAACGGAATTATGGTTAGAGGCGACGCAACAGGAGATGTTATTTTTTATGGCAAAGGTGCAGGCAAATTGCCAACTGCAAGTGCTGTAGTTGCAGATGTAATTGACTGTGTAAAGCATTTTGATACAAGAAAATATTTGTTCTGGGAAGATTCAAAAGAAGATTATATTGCAAATTATAGAGAGATTAATTTTGATTTTTATGTTAGAATAAAATGTGAAAATAAGGTTGATTTAGAAAAAGATTTAGCTGAAATTTTTGGTAATTACTCCATTCTTTCAAGAAAAAATGAAGAATTAGACGAACTTGCTATAGTTGTTTATAATCTAAATCAAAATGAGTTAGATGAAAAAATTGCAAAACTTGCTAAAGTTACTGTTCTCAATTTAGTTAGAATTTCAGATTTTTAGAGGTGGATTGATGATAAGAATAGATGTTCCTGCAACCAGTGCAAACTTAGGTTCGGGATTTGACTCATTAGGTATTGCGCTTACTATGCACAACCGAGTGTGGATGGAGGAAAGTGACAGTGTAGAAATTACATCTATAGATAACACTGTTATTCCCAAAAACAAAGACAATTTAATATATTGGGCTGCAAATTATCTATATGATTTGTGTGGGAAGACACTTCCTGGGTTGAAAATAATTCAAGAAAACAATATTCCAATGGCACGTGGATTAGGAAGTAGTTCAGCTTGTATTGTAGCCGGTATTTTAGGCGCTAACAGGCTGATGGGAAGTCCTTTTTCACAAGGCGATTTACTGAATATTGCTGCGAAAATCGAAGGACACCCAGACAACACTAGTCCAGCGATTTCAGGCGGTTTGGTTGTATCAGCGATGGAAGCTGACAGGGTTTACAGTGTTAGCGTTCCGGTGTCTGAAAAAATAGCTTTCGCTGTGATGATACCACCGTTCGAGCTTAAAACAGAGAAAGCAAGAGGTGTTTTGCCAGAGATGTATTCAAGGCAAGACGCTGTATATAATCTTTCAAGGTCCGGATTGATGACAGCTTCACTTTTCTCGGGGAACATTGAAAATTTAAGAGTTGCTGTTCAAGATAAAATTCATCAACCGTATAGAGGGAATCTAATCGAGCATTTTGACACTGTTTTCAGATTGAGTTATGAGTTGGGGTCTTTAGGGACTTATATGAGTGGAGCAGGGCCTACAATTATTTCGATGATTGACTCTTCCGACAAAGATTTCAGCAAAAATTTAATCAACCAATTTGAAAAAAAGAATATTATAGATTGGCAAATAGAGATTATGAGAGCAGACCCTCAGGGGGCTAAAATCATTATTGAATAACTGGAGGTATATATGGCTTTAATAGTACAAAAATTTGGCGGAACGTCCGTGAAAGACACGGAAAGGATTTTCAATGTTGCGGACATCGTGACTTCTTCTTATAAAAAAGGAAATCAGATGATTGTTGTAGTTTCGGCGCAAGGCGATACCACAGATGATTTTCTTGAAAAAGCGGGAGAAATCAACGAGAACGCTTCTAACAGAGAGATGGATATGTTATTGTCTGCAGGAGAGCAAATCTCTGCTTCACTATTAGCAATGGCAATAGAAAAACTTGGGTATCCTGTTGTTTCTCTTCTTGGCTGGCAAGCTGGGTTTCTTACAACATCAAGTTATGGAAGCGCAAGAATTAGAAGAATTAATCCAAAGAGATTACAAAAAGAATTGGATAAAAATAACATAGTTATCGTAACAGGTTTCCAAGGGATAAACAGATATGATGACATGACCACACTAGGCAGAGGTGGCTCTGACACTAGTGCTGTTGCTTTGGCAGCTGCGCTAAAAGCGGATTTATGCCAAATTTACACAGATGTAAACGGAGTGTATACTGCTGATCCGAGAAAAGTTTCAAATGCAAAAAAATTAAGCGTTATTTCATATGACGAAATGTTAGAGCTAGCGACTTTGGGAGCACAAGTTTTGAATAACCGTTCTGTTGAAATGGCAAAGAAGTATAATATAGAATTAGAAGTTTTATCGAGTCTCACAAGAGAACCGGGAACTATTGTTAAGGAGGAATCTTCTGTGGAAAAAATGTTAATTAATGGTGTAGCAAAAGATGATAGTATTGCAAGAATTTCAATTATCGGTGTTCCCGATAAACCTGGTTTAGCTTTCAAAATTTTCTCAAAATTGTCTTTAAAAGATGTAAATGTTGATATTATATTGCAATCAATCGGAAGAAATGGAACAAAAGACATCAGCTTTACAACTGACAAAGCAAAATTGCCTGTAGCAATGGAAGTTTTGAATGACTACATTACAAAACTTGGAGCTACAAGCATTGTAACTGACGATAATGTAGCTAAAGTGTCAATAGTAGGAGCAGGAATGGAAAGTCATCCAGGTGTTGCAGCAGACATGTTTGAGGCTTTGTTTGACAGTGATATTAACATTCAAATGATTTCTACGAGTGAAATCAAAATTTCTGTTTTGATTGATAAAAAAGATGGAGACAGAGCAGTAAGCGCAATTCATAATAAATTTTTTGACTCTGAAGAATAAACATTCAGATGCAATAACCGAACTTTTGGTATAAATTTAACTTTTAAGGCACAAAATACCTTCAAAGAGAAATCTTTGGAGGTGTTTTTTTATGCAAACAAAAGTTGAAATTTGTGGTGTTAATACATCAAAACTACTGGTGCTAAAAAATAGTGAAATCATGCATTTGCTTGGTGAGAGCCAAAAAGGAGACAAAAATGCGAGGGAAAGGTTGATTGCAGGGAATTTGAGATTAGTTTTAAGTGTTATTCAGCGCTTTTCTAGCAGAGGGGAAAATCCTGACGATTTGTTTCAAGTGGGTTGTATAGGGCTGATAAAAGCAATAGACCATTTTGATTTATCTCAGGGGGTTCAGTTCTCTACCTATGGAGTACCAATGATAATAGGAGAGGTTAGAAGATTTCTAAGAGATAACAATTCTGTAAGGGTAAGCCGTTCCTTAAGAGATACTGCGTACAAAGCGATGCAGTGCAAAGATCATTTTATAGCAGAGTTTGGCCGTGAACCCACAATTTTAGAGTTGGCGAAATGTATGGAAATGCGTAAACAAGACGTAGTAGTAGCACTGGAGGCTATAGTAGAGCCGATGTCGTTATACGAACCGGTTTTTTCAGACGGGGGAGACACAATTTATGTAATGGACCAAGTAGGTGGTGGGAATGATAGTGATTGGATTGAGGAAATTGCCTTAAAACAAGCGATTAGGAATTTAGACGACAGAGAAAAAAAGATATTAAACATGCGATTTATTGAGGGGAAAACTCAAATGACTGTAGCACTCGAAATTGGAATTTCACAAGCTCAAGTTTCGAGATTAGAAAAATTTGCAATGAAAAAAATCAAAGCAGCAATGTGATTTTTGCTATAAATACAATAAAATCCTCCTGTGATAGCGAGTTGCTATCACAGGAGGATTTTAACTTAAACATTATGTTACAGAAATAATTTGGGCGTTTTTATTCTCGATTTTACTAATTTTATTTATCAACAAGTTCCTTAATTCGGCTTTGATTTCATTATATGACGCATCGCCTATCAGGTTGTTTTTTTGCGCACTGTCATTAACATTGTCATAAAGGAAAGTTTCGGTATATACATCGCAAGAAGGTGTGTTAGAAGGCGCATCTCCCTCAACAGAATATGTATAATTCTTAGTTCTAACTGCTCGCCCAACTTGGGATTCACTTATTTGAACAAACACATTTTCTTCCCATTCATCTGCAGTTCCGTCTACTAGAGGAAGTAATGATTTTGCATCAAATTCTTGTGGTTTTTGAATTCCTGCAATATCTAAAACAGTAGTTGGTAAATTTACAAGGCTTACCATGTTTTCACAAACTTTTCCTCCACTGAAAGCACCACCCGAAATAATCATCGGGATGTGAAGACTTGAATCATGGCAAGAGCGTTTGTATTCGCCATTCCTCGTTTTAAAGTGTGAACCGTGGTCAGAAGTGTATATTATTACCGTGTTTTCGTACTCGCCAATGTCTTTTAGTGTGTCTATCAGTTTCCCGACATTATAGTCAAGACTGTTGCAACAACCTAGATAATCAGGGTAATTCTCTCTCCAGTTTCCTTGTGTTCCGACTAAATCTTCAGGGTGTTCAAAATCTTTGAATTTTGTTTTACTTCCATCTGGTCCTTCGTATGTATTTCTGTCGTTTTGGTGATGTGGTTCAATTTGTGAAATAAACATGAAAAATGGCTTGTCACTTGTTTTGTTTTGCAAATAGTTAATTGCGTAATTATTAATCGCATCTGCTCTATAGCCTATGAATTCATGTTTTTCGTTGTTGATGTCATAAACATAGCCGTTATAGCCATGTGAAGTGAATTCAAGAACGTCTGCAGCCATCCAATAATCTTTATACCCACCACGTCTTTCGACTGGAATTGGCTTTGTTCCTAATTCTATATTGTTTGGTTTGTCAGAGGCGAGGTGCCATTTGCCAACATAAGCAGTTTCGTATCCTGATTCTGATAGGTAGTTAGCGACTGTTTTAATGTCCATAGGCAAGGGAAGTCCGTTGACGTGGCAATTTACTGAAGTTGGATATTTACCGCTTTGTAGAGTTGCTCTTGCAGGTCCGCAAACAGGTTGACAAGTATAAGCGTTGGTGAATTTAGTCCCCTCTGTTGCTAGTTTGTCCAAATTCGGAGTAACATTCAGTTTTTGCCCATAACATCCTAAAGTATCTGCACGTTGTTGATCCGAGAAATAAAAAATAATATTTTGCTTTTTCATTGATTATAACCGTCCTTTCAAATCATAGAATGTGAAAAAATGCATAAACTAGCTTTGCTCCTAGGGCTTTCAAACAGGCGCAAAAATGCTGAAATTATAGCTAGTTATACTTCTATATATGATATCACATAAACATATAATATGCAAATAAATTCAAGAAAAAATAAATTAAATATAATTTCCTATTGACAAATACATATTGTATGTGTATAATTATAAATTGTTGTAGGGGTATAGCTCAGTTGGTAGAGCAGTGGTCTCCAAAACCACGTGCCGAGGGTTCAAGTCCTTCTGCCCCTGCCAGTCTAGAGCCTCGATCGCTTTTTGCGTTCGAGGCTTTTTTGAGTCTTAATGCGCAATATGCGTGTTAAGACTTATTTTGTTTCTAGTGGCTAAACAAGTTAGCCTGATAA
>CAYJBU010000024.1:0-19088 GCA_964368155.1 uncultured Eubacteriales bacterium
CAAGATAAGCCGTAAAATTTGCTCTGTGAGCGAATTTTACAACAAACGCCTTGCGTTTGTACTGATTAACGTGTTATTCAGTAGGCTTTAATTATATCATCGGTCCATAATAATTGCCTTAATTAAATATAAAATTTTTATAAACAAATATAATTAAGCAAAGCAACTTCCTTAGAAAATGCATTACAAATGAAAAAAGTGCAATCTTGCACCCTAATACAGGAAGCAAAATTGCACTTAGTTTTATAAGGAAAGTTAAATCAATATTGATTGATTAACCTTGAACTCTTTCTTTTAAGCCGTTAAGCTCTGCTCTGAGTTCTGCTGGAAGTTTGTCGCCGAATTTTGTGTAGAATTCTTCTGCACTAGCAGCTTCTTTAGCCCATTTAGCATTGTCAACAACAAGAATTTTCTCAAGATCTTCTTTTGTGAAGTCTTCAAGTCCTTCTAAGTTGATGTCATCTGCATTAGGAACAAAACCGATAGCTGTTTCAGTTGCGTCAACTTCGCCTTCACATCTTTTGATAATCCAGTCAAGAACACGCATGTTGTCGCCAAATCCAGGCCACATGAACTTGCCGTTCTCGTCTAGTCTAAACCAGTTAACGTTGAAGATTTTTGGAGCTTTGTCGCCTAATTTAGCGCCCATTTCGATCCAATGTTTGAAGTAATCGCCCATGTGGTATCCGCAGAATGGAAGCATAGCCATTGGGTCACGGCGAAGAACACCTGCTGCGCTCATAGCTGCTGCAGTTGTTTCTGAACCTGTGATAGAACCAACAAAAACACCATTGTTCCAGTCTCTTGATTGATATACAAGAGGTAGAGTGTCAGGACGACGACCTCCGAATACGATAGCTGAGATAGGTACACCTTTAAGTGCTTCGAACTCTGAACTGATGCAAGGGCAGTTTTTAGCTAAAGCTGTGAAACGGCTGTTTGGATGTGCGCCTTTTTCTTCAGAAGTTTGGCCATTCCAAGCGTTGCCTTTCCAATCAAGAGCATTTGTTGGAGGATTTTTATCAAGACCTTCCCACCAAATTGTGTTGTCGTCTAAATTATGAACAACATTTGTGAAGATTGTATCTCTTAAAGTTGTTTTTAAAGCATTTGGGTTTGATTTGTCGTTTGTTCCAGGAGCAACACCGAAGAAACCATTCTCAGGGTTGATAGCATAAAGTCTACCGTCATCTCCTTGACGCATCCAAGCGATGTCATCGCCTACACACCAAACTTTGTAACCAGCATTTACATAACCCTCTGGTGGGATTAACATAGCTAGGTTTGTTTTACCGCAAGCTGATGGGAAAGCTGCAGCAACATATTTAACTTCGCCTTTTGGATTTTCAATTCCGAGGATAAGCATATGCTCAGCCATCCAGCCCTCGTTTTTAGCTTGGTAAGAAGCAATTCTTAACGCAAAGCATTTTTTACCAAGAAGAACGTTACCACCGTAACCTGAGTTAACAGAGATAATTGTGTTGTCTTGTGGAAAATGAGTGATATATCTTTTTTCTGCATCGATGTCGCAACGGCAGTGCAAGCATCTAACCCAGTCATTGCTATCGCCTAATACGTCCCAAACTGGTTGTCCGATTCTAGCCATGATAGCCATGTTTAATACAACATAGATTGAGTCAGTTAACTCAACGCCAATTTTAGCAAGAGGTGAACCAACAGGTCCCATTGAATAAGGAATAACATACATTGTTCTACCTACATAGCTACCTTTAGCAATGCCGTATACCATATCATATGTTTCTTGTGGGTCTTTCCAGTTGTTTGTAGGTCCTGCTTCTTCTTTAGTAGGAGTACAAATGAATGTTCTATCCTCAACACGAGCAACGTCATTAACAGCTGTTCTGTGTAAGAAACAGTTAGGTAATTTTTCCTCGTTAAGTTTTAGAATTTCGCCTGAAGCACAAGCCTCTTTTCTTAATTCTTCAAGTTGAGCTTCTGAACCGTCAATCCATACTACATTGTCAGGAGTAACAAGAGCCTTCATCTCTTCAAGCCATGCCAAAAATGTTTTGTTATTTGTCATTGTACAAATTCCCCTTCCGCCCAATAGGGCTATAAAAATTTATCATACATGAGTATATTTTATCACATTTAATTATTTTAATCAATTACTAAATTGTTAATATATCACATTGTTTGAAAATGCACAAAAAATTATTCTTCAATTAATGTAAGATGTCCATTTTTCACCGACATGTTAACATCTATAAGTCGTTGATTTTCACTTCCTCTAAAAAGAAGTTCTAAATTTTTTTGAGATTCAATAAATTTTCCGTCTACTAGTATATCAGTTTCGAGTAATAAATCATTTATGAAAGGAAAATCACTGTTTTGCAGTTCCTCGAATGTGTAACCTGTGTAGGTAACAACGTTTTTTCCAAGTTCATGAATAGCCTTAGCAATTCTCAAAAGCGCCTCTGCCTGCAAGAAAGGCTCCCCGCCTGAAAAAGTAATTCCTTTAAGAAGTGGATTTTCCTTAAACTCATTGATTATCTCATCAGTATTTTTTGTATATCCGCCATTATAGTCCCAACTTTCAGGATTGTGGCAACCCATGCATGCGTGAGGACAACCTTGAGTGAAAATTGTATATCTAATTCCTGGTCCGTCTACTATAGACTCTTCGGTGATTCCTGCAATCCTTAAATTCATTTGATTTCTCCTGTCTGAAAAAATTACTACTCAATTCTATCACAAAAAAAAGTTTTTTTCAACATTTCTATTGCTATTTCTGTATTTTGTGATAAAATAACACTCAGTGCGTATTTATGAATACACAATTATTTTTGAAAGGGTATTTTATTTTGACTAACGAATTAATTTTAATTTTATCACTTGTTTTCACTTATGGCTCCGTACTTTTTTTCTATAAGTATTTAGGAAAGACTGGGTTGTTTGTGTGGTCTGGGTTAGCGACTATTTTAGCAAACATTGAAGTTGTTATATTGGTTGATGCTTTTTGGATGGAGCAAACTTTAGGAAACGTACTTTTTGCTTCTACTTTTTTAGTGACTGATATTCTCTCGGAAAATCACAGTAAAAAGAGCGCTGATAAAGCCGTTGTAATTGGAATTTTATCAAATATTGTCTTCGTTGTGATTTCAAGGTCGTGGTTTTTGTATGCACCAAGCGAAAACGACTGGGCAACCCCGGCGATGAGAGAAGTTTTCTCGAACACTCCAAGGTTAATTCTTGCAGGAGCTGTAGTATATGCAATATCTCAACTTTTTGACGTATGGCTTTATGATGCGATTTGGAGAAAAACCACAAAAATATTCAAAAGTTCAGAAAAAGGACTTTGGATAAGAAACAATGGTTCTACATTGATTTCCCAACTAATCAATACATTTTTATTCACTTTTGGTGCATTCTGGGGGGTAGAAGGGTATGACATTTCATTGCTAATTAGTATTTCGCTGTCTACATATGTTGTGTATGTGGTAGCGAGTTTATGCGACACTCCTGCAGTTTATATTGCAAGAAAAATCCATAAAAAGCAAAGTGTAATCTAAGTAAAGCCTACTGAATAACACGTTATCCAGTACAAACGCAAGGCGTTTGTTGTAAAATTCACTCACAGAGCGAATTTTACGGCTTATCTTGATGATATCAAGCTGAATTTTCGCCATAGGCGAAAATAGAAGTGCAAGGGTTTTATTAGAATAACAACAAAACCCTTGCACTTCTACAACTTGAAAATGGCTTTTTTTAGCGTGATAAAGCCATTTTCAAGTTGTTCAGCAGGCATTAAGTATATTACCCAAAAAATCAAGCAATGCAGTTTACATAATTTATAACATAGTAACCAAAATCAAATAGCCTAAAAACGAAAAACTGATTGAGAAGTAAAATGCTACTCAATCAGTTTTTAATTAGCTTAAAGTATTTAACACATTAATCATTTCTACTATCATCTATTTTAGTAATTATATCTTCGATATAGTCCGAAGTTTTTGATAATAATTTCTCAAAAGTAACTTTGTACATACATAACGAGTAAACTTCATACACTTCTTTAGTATGATAAATATCCTTAATGTTTTTTTATCATTTCTGCACCACTTCTAATCTAAACACTCTGGGTCACCGACACTTTCATTACCTAAATATGAGTTATTAATGACTTAAAACCATTAATCATATGAGTTTGACCATAGTTTTTTAACTCTTCAGAACGATTTATTAATACCGAATTTCACCCTGCTCTATTTGCAGTTTCAATGTCTAATTTTTCGTCACCTACAAAAATTAAGTCACTTATATTTACACCAATTTTTTCGCTGATATATTGTAATCCGTATGGATTTGGTTTTCAAAATCCGCAAGTTTCCGATGAAACATATAAGTCTAAAACCGCATGTATTTCCATAATGTCTTTTACAAATAATCTATCAGGCATAGACGATGGTAAATTTGTAAGTGCCGCTATTTTATACCCCTTATTTTAAAGAAGAGAAATTGTTTGTGTCAATTTTTCAATCCCTAATAGATTTTAGTTTGTTTTCATTATACTCCTAAAACAAACTAAAATCTATAGTAAAACATAAATAATCTAGAGTACATTTTTTTCATTCTGACACTATCATCTTTATAATGGTAATATTATCCCTAATTTTGCACATTGCTACAGTTTCTTTCATAGTCTCTCCACTATTATTGTCTGTTTAAAAATTCTTGTAATCTGCTAACTTCATCTGCATATCTCACATCATTTATTTGGTTGAACATTTGACCTTTGTTGGTTTCATTATCATAATATTGTTCATTGTTTTTTCCGCTGTCATATCTGTGGTAAGCACCATTTTCAGTCGCCACCATTTTACCAAACTCACTTTCTACTAAAAGTGTATCTCTAAGCTTAAACATGGTATTTTCAGCACTGGGTTTTACACTCTTGCCTTCTAAATATTCTGGTTTTTTTATCCCAGCATAATCAAGTATTGTAGGAATTAAGTCTACACCATTTGAAACGAGTGCAGACGATACTCCTTTGGAATTTTTCGCGTCTTTAATTATAAACGGAACTCTTACAGATTCATTATATAGGCAAGTTTTGTGTTCCATTTTGTGTGAAGCGTCCATGTCTCCGTGGTCGCTAGTAAAAATAATTATGGTATCGTCCCAAATTCCTTTTTCTTTAACAGCATTTAAAACTATTCCTATTTGCTCATCAACTTGCTCTGTAAGGCGTGCATATATGTATCTATGTCTTCTCCAATCTTCATCTGTATATCTTTCCCTTGCAAGTTTTTTGAACTCACGCTGATTTTGAATAAACAATATTGCCTCGGGTTCATCTTTTGCTATTTCGTAGTTATCCGGAAGTGTTGGGCAAAGCTCTTTAAAAAATATGTTTTTATCCATTCTTTTAATTTCATCTTCAATTTTTTCAATTTCATCTATTTCAGTTTTGCATACACTTACAATTTTTTCATCACGTGAATTATTAGTTTCCTCTGCAAAATCCCGAATTGCCATTAAGCAAATATCATGCGGATTTATAAAGGAAGCAAACATACAAAATGGCTCGTCGGTTTTTTCTATAACTTGTGACAATTGCTCTGCTAACTCATATCTTTCATCTTTAGAAACATAGTCAAATCCTAATGTTTCCGTATTCATATAAGGCAAATGTTCTTTTCCACCGTAGAACGCTTTGTAGTTATTCTCTTTCAGCAATTTCCCTAATCCATTTTGAATAATATACTCAGGTAAAGGCTCTTTAACTTCGTTTTTAAAATCGTTACTTTTAAGACCTATTTTGCTTGGATATAAACCAGTTAGCATACTAAATCTTGAAGCAAGGCAAACAGGATTTGTGCAATAAGCGTTACTGAATTTAACACCGCAATTTGCTATAAAATCCATATTTGGTGTATTTAACCATTTATTGCCTACACATGACATCATACCACTTTGTTGTTGGTCTGTAATAATTACCAATATATTCGGCTTTTTTGTATTATTCATTTCAAATCCCCTTTATCTCCAATGAACTTTATAGACTGATTATAACATAATTGATGAATATATTGCAAGAGGATTTTGCTACTGATTTAGACCGCATCTTCTGTTTTTTAGTTTGATGATTTCATCACATAAGTCATCCTTCGGCAAAACATAAAATAACAGTTGCACAAAAACACAAATAAGATGCTGCAATTTTTTCTAAAGTCTTCATTGAGTTTGTATTTATAGAAATTCAAAAACTTCAATCCCAAATGGTTCTACGGGTACATTTATAACACAGGCATCGCCTTTTTTGTTAATTGTTCCAGATACATTTGATATTATATTTACTATGGTTTCTCCCCTAATGCTGTCCGAGTTAATTGTAATCTCGACACAGTTTTTATCAGTTTGATTATCGACAATAACCAGATTACCAAACTCTGAACTCAGAATGTCTGCACGTACATTTTTTTCAGCCTTGAAAATTGGTGACAGTTTAGCTTCGGATTGAATTAACGCTGAAATAAAATCTGCGTTTTTATCTGCGTTATACTGCTCATATGTGTATGCCAAAAGACTTCCAATTGCAATAGCAATGCCTTTTCCAAATGTATTTTTGGTAACAGCTGTACTACCGTCAATATATGTTCCAATACTTTTTGCATTGACAGGCGTGAATGATTGATAAAAATGAAAACCTAAACAGTCGCCATGTTCTGTCGTGATGTCAAGCACATTGTTATCGTTTTTATCCGACCAATTTTCACCGTATGCATTTTTAAACGAAGAAGCTGTTGTAACTTTTTCTTCCTTAGCAGAAAAAACTTCATCAAAGCCAAATCCCGGTTGTGTTATTGAGTGAAGTCCGTCGTCATCGCTGTAACCACCAAATATGCCTTCGGAAATATACACTCCACCATTTTCAATCCAGCGCTTTAAAACTTCGCACGACTTAGCATCTTTATAGTATGGAAAGGGGTCGTATAAAACTTTATATTTTTCTAAAAACTCATCGGTGATTTGCAAATCTCCGACCAAATCCACATTGTATCCCACGCGTCTAAGCATTGCATGTGCGCCTTTTACCGATTTTATATACCACATTTCTTTGCCACGATTACAAAAATCGAAAAGCTGAGATTTTTGGCTGTTTATTACACCAATATCAGTCGTACCGATTGAAGATGTTAAAATGAGATTTGCTCTTTTTTGAAGTGCGTTGTTAATTTTCATGGTTGCATCAAGTGCAGTTGTCATGTTTCCAGCAAGGTCGGTAAGCCCCCACGCCGGAGCTTCTCTACCGATTCTTTCAGGTCGATACTGCCAAAAAACAAAACCTTTAATTCCTTGAGAAAGCGGTAGAAATATATGTCGTTTCATTTCGTGAAGAGTGTTTAAAAACGGTCGGTTATAAGTCGTTCCACCCACCGCATGAATTTCAGAATTAATCACCATTTTGTTCGGTGCTGCAGATATAGTTATTCCCGCAGAAAGTGGTTCACTGCCGACACTGTTTCCAAAAATATCACATTCGTTTGCAATTGCGTAATCATCGCTTCCACAGGTTGCAAGTGGAAAAAATGGGATTGTTACTGTGTGAACCATCATAGGATGGACACTATCCTCTTTTCGGGCTGCGTTTATTCTTAATCTCACTTCATCTGTGATTGTGTCTGTCATAAACATTCGCCAATCTATCATGTCTTTAAAGCAGTCGCCCAAACGTGGCGTCTCAACTTCGTCGAAATCGTTATAGTTGCGCCCCCAAATGGTGTTAAGATTATTTATTGTCTCATACTTTTTAATAAGCCACTTTTTGAAATCCTGTTGAGAATTTTGACAATAGCATGTTAAATTTTCCAAAACAAGCTCTCTTTTTAGACTGACTGTGTGCTCTGGTTCATTCCAAAGGTCCCAACAGAGTAAAGCTTTGTGATTGGCATATCTTTTTACAATCTCACAAGTAAATTCTTCTCGTATTTTTTGCCCCTCAACATGGTGAAAACAAGGACCTGGTGCACCGCCCATCTGACGACAAGCGTTTCCAGTTGGATAAATGTGCTTTTCGTCATTAGTAATCATAATTGATTCAGGATATTTTTTATAGAACCAAGCAGGCGCTGAGTCGAATATCAAATTTATTATTACTTTAAGATTAAATTTATCAGATAAATCCATCAATTTATCTATGTCTGACCAGTCGTAAACTCCTTCTTTTGGATTATTTACTCTCCACACAGCCCAGATTTTCACTGTATTAAAGCCATGCTTAGCCATATTCGATAAATCACTTTCCCAACAGTCAAGGGTTGGAGTAGGAAATCGGTAATATTGTGCCCCAAATGGGAGAATATCGAGTTTGTTTTTTATATATGACACTAAAACGCATCCTTTCTGAATTTATAGTCAAATCACTTAGTATCCGTACTGCTAGTATGACTATATAAGCTCAACTAATAATGTTCTTACATCACAAATGTTTAACTCGTTGAAATTATCCACACAAGATAATTTGATGTTGTTTTCTCCTTTTTCAATATAAACATTTCCAATATACTGTTGAGCAAACTTTTTGGTATATGATTCATTCCTTAGAACTCTATCTAAATCTTGGTCTAACTCGGGTTCAAAAGCTTTATCAATTTGATGCGAACATTCAGAATGATTACTGCTAACTTTTAACACTTTACCGACTGAGGATTGACTGCAAGTGTACATTAAAGTGACGCTATACATACCCGATTTATTTGCCTGAATGTGCCAATTGATTACATCTTTATCATTGTCCCAGTTAATAAAATAGGAACAATTAGGGTGGATACTGCTCCATGTAATCGCACCTGTAGGTTCTCCGTCTTGAGCATTTAAGTAAGATTTCGGTTGCTCATCATATCCGATTGTAAGGTATCTTGTTTCAAAATACTCAGGAATAAAATCCTTTTTGAAATTCTCGCAAGACTGCCTTAGCTCATTAGCGATTTTGGGCTGTTTATCAATGATATTGTACTTTTGCATGTAATCATTTTCTATGTCATATAGCTCGTTGTTATCAAGAATGTATCTATAACTTTGGTTTCGTACTGACAGGCTACACGAGTTCCCCTTGAACTGAAGTGCATAGATATCCCTTTGTTTTAACGGTTCATTTCTATTTAGCAGATATTTTGAAAGGTCAATACCGTCTATCTCTTTTTTGGGCTTATATTCTATGCCACACAACGAGGTGATAGTGGGGAGTATATCTGTAGTAGATGAAATTTGCTTTACCGCTATGCCTTTTGGAATATGATTTTTCCATGTGAAACTGCAAGCAGTTTTAACCGAACCTTCATCTACTCCCCCTTTTTGCCCTTTTAACCCACAGTTAAACCGAACTGTGCCCGTAGGTCCGTTATCCGACAAGAAGATGATAATTGTATCCTCATCTAAATTTTTTTCAGATAGTTTTTGCAAAACCCTACCAATGTTGTGATCTGTGTTTTCGCACATAGCAAGGATTGCCCTAGTAATGTCAATGTTTTCATCTTGCGGTTTTTCAGCCTTTGAAATTAACTCAAAGTCCTTAAATTTGTCATAAAACTCATCGGGGACTTGATAAGGCGAATGTGGAGTGTTGTAAGCTAAGTAACACAGAAAAGGTGAATTTGAATTTTCATCAATCCAGTCTATTGCGTGATTTGTTATATCGTCTATAATATAACCGTTTCCTCTTACTTCGTTGCCATTATGGTCCATTACAGTGTTGAAATAATATCCCCAATGCCCACAACAAAAGCCGTAAAACTCATCAAAGCCTCTTGCATTTGGGTGATACGGGTATAATGAACCGCTGTGCCATTTTCCAAAGCAAGAAGTTTTATATCCGCTTGCCTTGAAAATATCTCCTATTGTAGTTTCGTCTAAGTTTAAGTATTCTGCTTTCTGAGTAACACCGTGGACTCCTGTCTTGACAGACTGCCTACCGGTTAAAATTTCTGCTCTGGTTGGAGCGCAAAGCGGACAAGTATAAAAATTTTCCATTTTCGCACCTAATTCTTCTAAATTATCAATAAATGGGGTGGAGAGATTTTTATTTCCTGTTTTGCTTGTGTCACCATACCCTTGGTCATCGGTTAAGATGATTAATACATTAGGTTGTCTCATGTTATGTACCTCGCCTTTGTTTTTGAGAAGATGTTTTACTCTAATCCTAAATCTAGCCTAGTATCTAAATTGCTAACATAGTTTTCTTTGTCTTGAATTCCTGTTATTGTATTAGTAACTTCTTCTGAAAGAGGGTAATTTGTTTTAAGCGCTATAGTTTTAATTCCGCATTTCATCGAGTATACGCATTTATTGTGTGCTTGGGGCATAAGGTCAAAGTTTTTCAAAGTAAAATACCTATCTATTACTATGTCTAGGAATTTGTGGACAATATCTGCTTTTTCAAACAAAAATCTATCGCACATAAACAGGATAATAACATAATTTTGAGTGTGTTTAACAATATCTAAAAGCATATCAAAATCCTCTAACAGCAAAGAAACATATGCTCTTACTGTCTCGCTGTCAGATTTTTGCAATTTTTTTAGAGTTTCTAAATCGTTCCTTTTGCTCGCAAATTGTGCTATCATCATTTGTGCGCACGGGTTTATGCTCTCTTCGGGGAAATCTCCACCATCTAGCAAGTTGCTCCATACATTAGCTAAATCTTTTACAGGGTATAGGTTTTCGTCTAAAAATATCTCGCGTGGAGTTAGATTTGTTTTCATCATATTTTCAAAAACAAGCACCTCTGGCATAAACGCACCATCACAGTTTTTTACAATGAAATTCAGCAGTTTATTTCTCATTCTTTTATTTTCTTCTTTTTGTAAAGCAGATAAATTTTCAAGTTGACAAGGGTCGCTTTTCATGTCATATAGTTGCTCTTTTACTCTGTGCATAGCTTTAAAGTACGCTAGGCGACTATCGTTTTTTGCATTGTGCTTAACACTTTCTCTCATCATTGAGTTGCAAAACCATGGCGCTCTTATTATTTCATAAACAGATGGGTGACGATAGTTACTGTAAGCAAAATCTGCTATATAAAGCTTGTCTTGCTCCCTTATGCATCGACTTGATTCAAACATTTCTCCTTGTTTTTCCGAAAAAGAAAAAATTTCTGTCGGGTTTTCTACCCTGTTATCGCCAAGCATAATATTCCCTTGTAAATGACTTGGAATTTCTTGTCCTGCAAGTGATAAAGCAGTAGGCAAAAAGTCTATAAAACTTGTAAGCCTGTTTGAATATTTTCCGTATTCGTCTTCGCTAGTTTCAATTTGATTTTGTAAATCTTTTGGCAAATGAATGATACAAGGCACATGCACACCTTCGTCCCAAAGCTGGCATTTTCCTTGTGGAATACCGTGTCCATTATCTCCCACAAAAATAATAATAGAATCATCGTACTGCCCAAGTTTTTTAATCTCCTCAATACTTTCTGCGAACATACGGTCAATCGCAGACATTTTTTCGTGGTATTGAGCCCAAATTTCTCTTGAATGTTCTGTGTCATAGTGATAATCGGGAACAGTCACTGAATTTCTGTCTTGTTTCTCGTTTTCTTGTTGACGAGCTATTGATTCTCTGTGTTCTTCTGTGTTGTTTGTATATCCATAGTTTGACTGATGGGAAATATATAGAGTTGGTGACATATATATAGGCTTATTACAAGCGATACTATCTTTGATTGCGTCTGCTACATCTTCTGCGAACTCAAATGAATCAGCGTGGATTGCTTTGAGGTGCTTGTCATATCCGAACTCTTCGCTGTTTGGATTAAACTGGAAATTAAAGTCCTTTTTGCCAATAGCTGTAAAATATCCTGCTTGTTGCATATAATGACCAAATGTTCGGATGTAAGATGGTAGCGGTCTATCTGTTCTATGTTGTCCCACTCCAGCTGTAGACGCCACCATTCCCAATTCTAGAGATGTTCTTGCAGGGGAACACACAGGAGCTACTGACGAGCAATAATTAAATCTAATGTTTTCTTTTGCAAAAGCATCAAGATTGGGTGTTTTTGCGTTTTTATCTCCATAACAACCTAAATTAGCGCAAATATCTTCTGCTAAAATAATGATGAAATTTCTTTTTTTCATGTTTATGACCATTCCTTTCTGCATGACTTATAACTGTTTTTCGGGGTTGTCGCACTAACAAATTTTTCTGTCAAAACGAACAAACCATTGTAGGGACAGGCTTCCACGCCTGTCAGAAAACCATCAACTTTTCACCTGATTTGAGGGAGAGCACACCCTCCTTTCAGGAGGGCGTGGAAGCCCTCCACTACTTTTTGTTTATTTTAACCTTAATGCGACAACACCAACACAAACTGAATAATCAAAGTTAGTGTAAAGACTTAAGACTTAACAAAATTTTCTAAATCCTTTATATCTAAACTTTCTATAGGGTTAAACTCATTGCTGTTTACATACTCTAACAAGCATTTTTTAAACCAATTAACAACCGGTTTGTCATTTGAATTTTGTTTTAAGTTTGCGGAGCATACAAGTATTTTTCCTTTGCCTACTTTTGCCTCAAACAAAAGACCTAAATTTCTGTTAGTCATAAAGTTATCAATCACTCTCACTAAAGGAGAAATATTCAATGTGGATAAATCCATTGTTTTTCCGTCTTTTAACAAATCCCACCACTGCCATTGAGTGTATCCCTCGTTAGGGAAATTTTTAAGCACTGATTCTTGAGGATTGCACATTAATCCATATGTACCTGTTTGTTTTTTCATTTGTGGATTCCAGAAAGCTGTTGTAAAAGTAGAGGACATTTCGTTTTCAGTTTCATTTGGCAACAAGATAAAATTCTTGCCACTTAAAAGTTCGTTTTTAGTGGTTTCGTCAAGTTCTGAGATAAAGCATGAATTGTCTACAATTTCACAATCTGGATAAATCCACAAATCCCAACTATTTTGGACATCCGCATCTTTAAGCTCTAGTTTAACAGTGATTTTTAACGCATTGTTAAGGCTCGGAACAGTATAATTAATTTCGCCAAGATTAGAAACTCCGCCTTTTTTAATAACACAATCATCACATCCACTAGATAGAACTACTTCATTTCCTAGTATTTCCCATTTGTATTGTGTCTTTAAGTCTTCTTTTTGATAATTAGCTGCTTTTACGTTTATGTTAATTATATCTCCACTTTTGTACACACGCTTTTCTGTGTCGATGAGCAAAACAAATGAAGAACAAAACTGTCTGTATTTATCTGGGGCAATTAAGCCTTTACTCTCCCAAAATGCGTCTAGTATTCCAACTGTTGAAGTTCCTTGTCCGGGATAGTCGCATATGCTAAGCAATTGAAATCCGCTCAATTTCTCGCTTTTGATAGCGGTTTCAATTTCGTCTCTGTATAGCATTAAACTTAGTTTCCCCGATGCCTCAACGAAATCTTTCGCTAAATGTAGCATATTGTTATCTTTCATATTTTGTTTTATCAGTTCCAAATTCCCTGCTTCTAAAACACCCTTATATTTATGTGTTTCATTAACATTTGGAAATACACCCCACTGACCTACTTCATGGCTAACAAAGGGTTTTGTTATGTCACTTAGACCGCTGTCATAATCATGAGCAAGGGTAGGCTCTTCTGCGCAGTAAAAACTGCGTGTACGTGGGTCAGGTCCACCCCATGCAATTCCTGTTATAAAGCAATCCCACTCATCGGACATTTCGTTTTTTAGTTTTTTGTCAACACATTTCATTGTCCAAGCAGATACAAAATAATCATCTTCTCTTGACGGCGAATATGGGTGACTAGTTGCAGTGTAAAGATGTCTTGGGTCATATTGTTGCCCAAAACTTACTTTTTCTGCCAAAACCTTGTCATGGCTTTTATACACATCGGGAATATTCAATGCAATCAATTGTTCATTTCCCATTGATACCATAGTAAACGAGGGGTGATTTCCATATGTATCTAATATTCTTTTTAACTCATCAGATAGAAATTTGCTGTCAATTGGATTTTCGATATAAGTGGGGCAAGAGGAAGAACCTATCTCCACTTGAAGAAAAAATCCAGCCCTGTCCGCTGCGTCAAAAGCTGCTTTTGGAGGGCAAAATGTATGGAAGCGCATGTGGTTTAATCCATAGCTTTTTGCTATTCTAAATATCCTATCCCACTCTTCTTTTTCTGTAGATGGTGCAAAACTCAGTGGAAAAGTGCAGTTTTCGATTGTGCCACGCAAAAATACTCTGTTCCCGTTTAGTAAAATCTTTTCTCCTTGAGTTTCGATGTATCTTAAACCAAAATTCACAGATTTTGTGCTTGATTGATTATCTGAATTCAACTGAACTTGTAATGTGTAAAGGATAGGTTCGAATTCGTCCCATTTTTTCATATTGCTTGGAACATCTATATAAAAAGTTACGCTTTTTTCATCTTCGCCATTTAAACTGATTTTATCTTTTTCGCTTAACATTATATTTAAATACTCATCATTCAAACAATAAGTTAAATCTGCATCGCCACAATAACTATTATCGCTTGCTATTTGTGCTATAACTTTAATAGATTTCAAATCTTTTTGTGGGTAAACGTCAACCTTGCTTAACCTTAAAGAGCTTTCAGCTCTCAATTCAATCATTCCTATAATTCCATTCCAATTTGTCGGTAACAAAAACATAGTGTGATGTCCACCGCAATTGTGTTTCCAACGCTCGCTTGAGCTAGTTGTAAGGTCTCTGTATACTTTTGTGTCTGTAATTGCGACATTTTCATCCTTTAAATTTGAGTTATCTACTAATATTGTAATCAAATGTTTCCCAGGTGTCAATGAATTTGATAAGTTATATATGTGAGGTGCACAAAGCGATTCTTCGCTTCCGATATATGTATCGTCAACCCAAACCGAGGTTTCCCACATACATCTTTCTAAAAACAAAGTTATATGCTTTTCGGCAAAATTTTGTGGAATTTCAACCTCTTTTTGATACCACGCCCAACCAGAAAACAAGTTATTTCTGTTTAAATTTTTATAGTTTCTTTCTTCTTTGCCTGTTCCTTTTTTATTGCTGTCGGTCGTTCCGGGCAAGGTAAATTTGTCCGATAGTTTTTTTAAAAACCATTTGTCGTTTTTTCCAACACGCTCAGTATCTAAAGCGAAATCCCAGATACCTGCCAAGTTTATTGAATTGATTTCCATAATAATCAATGGTCCTTTCATTATTGTTTTGAAATAGTTACTAACGCTTTTTCATGTTGCTCATCAGAGCATTAAGTAAAACTCCTCTATTTAGTTATATCCCCCGCCACAGGCGAGGGATATGAAATTAAAATATAGTACTCGTGAAATATATGTTTGTATGAATTATCCTAACTCTTCTGCTTTTTGAGTAGCGATTTCCCATTCTGTTTCATACCACTCAATTATTTCTTGCAATCCGTTATCGTTGAATGTATTCATTACTTCTTCTTTAATTGTGTTGTATTGTTCGTCAGACTCAGCTAAAATTAATCTAGCTGCTGCTTTCAATGATTCGTCTAGAAGTTTTGCATCTATTCTTTTAATGTCATCAGGCATAATAGGCATCAAGGCAGGAATAAATACGTTTAAACCACTTTGGTCAGCAATGTCATATTCTTCACGATACTCAGCAAAAATTTGTGACGGATAGTCAACTTCATAATGCTCACTGAAATCAGCTTGTATCGGAGTTAATAAATCAGGGTATAAGTCAGGAGAGCGGAACAAGTTAAGTGGCTTTCCGTCTTCTGGGTGAAGTACAGTTTGCCCCATACCGACATGGTTAGCATCAAAAGGAATACCAATTGCACCGAATGCATCAGGATCGGATTCTCTGAGTTCCATTGTTTCTTCAGTAAACATAGGCACGCCGTCAACATATTCCCAATGAACGCCTTCAACACCGCTATATAAAGTACGTGCACCGTCATATGAATAACAATAATCAACAAATGACACAGCTTTTTCAGGATATTCACAATCAGATGTAATGCCTATTTCTTTACCTGACCATCCCAATTTGAAGTCAGTTCCGTTCCATTGTTGGCTAAACTCTGTTGGAATAACAATGAACCCTTTTTCTTCCTCGCTATTTTCAGCATTATATGTTCCTACGTGGAACATAGCTGCAGCAGATACATAACGTCCTGCAGTTTGTTTTGCAACATAGTCAGCTGTTTTTTGTGTAAAGCTATCAGGATCGAAAATTCCCATTTGATTTGCTTTATAATAGAACTCTACAGAATCCCAGAATAACCCATCTTCATCAAGTTCGTGTGTATATTCGTTAGTAACAATATCAGCCCCGCCTGATTGTCCTAAAAACGCAGACATTGGATGTTGTAAATGCCAGTCATTGTTATCTGTGAATGTACCTAGTGCATATACTTTATCACCATTTTCGTTTTCTGGATATAAATCCACCATTTGTTTTAGAACTTCTAAATATTCATCTATTGTTTTTATATCAGGAGCGCCGAGTTCTTTGTATAAATCCCAACGAACAATAGGTCCTAACGAATATTCTTGACCTACCATATCTTTACCTACTTGAACAGGTAGGAAATAGAGTTTGCCTTCTCCTTCGCTGTAATATTCTTTAGCGAAAGCTACTGTTTCAGGAGCGTTTGCAGTTATATTTTGGCCGTACTCTGCTAAATAATCATCATATGCGATTACGTTTTTACCCACGATTAATTGCTCAAAGTAATTTGAGTTTACTCTTACCATATCAGGTAAGTCTCCGCCTGCTAAGATAACATTAAATTTGTCCGCATCTGCTGCTACAATACCTAAGCGAAGTCCGAGTTCTTCTGCTAAATGGTCTTGAATACCCTTCTCTGTATATCCATCTACGGGATACGCAGCAACAGGAACTAGCAAGTCCAGTGTTACTACTTCTTCAGGAGTGTCATCTTTGTTATCATCGCCAGCAGTAGATGTTGCACCCGCAGAAGATGTTTGTCCTCCTGTAGCTTGGGAAGACGGTGCCTCTTCGCTTGCGCAAGCTGCTAAAGATAAAATCATAGCGCCTGCAAGTATTGAAGTTATTAATCTTTTTTTCATTTGTGTTTCTCCCTTTTTAATTATATTTTAGGTAATTGACTATAATGAATTTCGATAAATTAAGAAATTAAAATAGCTAATTACTTTCTAACGAATAGATAATAGTTGATATTAGTTTATTAGTATGATTTGTGGAATAGTTAAAATTTAGTAATAGATTTCTATATCACCGAGCAAACCTTGATAATATAGTTGCCCCATCATAGACCTAAAGTCTTTTTCCTGTTCGAACAACGTTGTAACAACTTCAATCTCAAGAACAGAATCATCAGACAAAGCCATATTAAAATCGTATAAATAAGGTGGCGATATTTTAGTGCCTAGCTTTACTCCATCTAATCTGACAGTCACAACTTCACTTATTCCATTAATGGAAAACTGCCCTTTTTTAATGTTTTATATCACTGAATTATCAATGTTTTTAAACTTTGATTTATACAAAACAGTCCCTGAGAAATCTTTTAATAATTTCTCCACGGGGATTAATTCCGTGCTTTCTCTTACAAGTATTTCTTCCTTATTTTCTATCTTATACAAATCAAATGTAAAATCGGGCTTAATAGTTTTAACAAACTTATCTTTTTGTATAACTTTTGGTTTAAGATTATCATCAAGATTTCCCAAGATATAAATTTTTGATTCACCACTGTGTAGTTTAAGATTTAATTTCATATTTACATCTTCAACTACGGTATCTTGTGAATATAATTTAATATCGGTAGCATCAAATAACACAATAAGGTCCGTTAATATAGGCTGTTAAATCAATGAAATTTCCATCTGTTTCAAAGTTATCTGCGCTTATCCTTTTGGCTGCGATTAATTTTAAAAACCGATGCCCCTCAAAATCCATTTTAGCTAATTTATTGGTACGGCTAAGCATTTTTGCGTAATAATTAATCTTAAAGTATTTGTCTTCGCCCTTAACACTTATCATATCACAAAAAAGATGCACTTTCCTTAATGATTTATCATTTGTCTTTTCAATTGCACCGTTCGCATATCCTGAAGGAAAATGAGCGGCGTCTAAAATCCAAACTTTCATATCGTATTTCTTGCATTCAGATATAATAAATTTTAAATAGTCAAACCATTCATCTTCAAGAAAAGCTGGATGTGTTCTCGATTCCAAAGTAATCGCACCTAAGCCCATTTTATGAGCTATTTCAACATACTGTTTTATTCGTTGTTTGTTTTCTCCTGCCAACCAAAAAAACGGTAACAAATGGTTATCTTCTCTTTTATTGAAAATTTTCTCTAATGCACTCATTTGTTTTTCACTCCTTATGTTGCATATTAACCTTTAACTGCTCCCAACATTATGCCCTTTACAAAATGTCTTTGCATAAATGGGTACACAAACAAAACAGGCAAGGTAACAACCATTGTAACAGTCATTCTAACTGCTTCAGGAGTCATTTTTATCACTACTCCAGAGGCTAGTTCTTCAGCGGTCATATCTGCGATTAGACTTGCTTCATTAAGAAGATTATAGAGCATTAACTGCAAAGTGAGCAGATGTTCTGATGAATTATAGATATAGTTATCAAACCAACTGTTCCATTGCCCGACCGCTGCAAAAACGGTTATTGTTGCAACAATGGGTTTTGACAATGGAAATATAATACTAACGAAAGTTCTTATGTATCCTGCGCCGTCTAACTTAGCAGATTCTTCTAACGCAGGTGGAAGATTTTCAATGAAAGTTTTAAGCAAAATAATATTATAAGCCGAAATTGCAGACGGAATGACATATATCCAAAAAGTATTTGTCATATTATATGCTCTCATTGTTAAAAAGTAAGGAATTAATCCTGAACTTACATACATGGTGACAATAACCATGCGGTAAACCAATTTTCTACAAAACATATTTTCCTTTGAAACCAGATAAGCAAAAAACGAGCAACATAATACCGTTAAAGTCGTACCGATTACAGTACGAAGAATTGAAACAATAAAGGCTTGTAAAATTTCATCTAGTTGAAAAACTTCCAAATAATTATTAAAAGTTATGTTTGCAGGTAATAATGTTAAT
>CAYJBU010000024.1:19098-20452 GCA_964368155.1 uncultured Eubacteriales bacterium
TCCCTTTTGAGCTTCTACAGGGTCGCTTATAGAATATATAAAAACATAATAAAATGGGTACAGGCACATAAACGTCATAAACGTCATAAGCGTAATGACTATAGTGTAAAATATAATATCGGCTGCAGATTTTTTTCTCTTCATAGTTCAACCACTTTCTTATAGAATAGCATATTGAAATGCTTTTAATCACAAATTGACTATATAATACTGCTACCTCTGAATTTTTTAGAAATAGCATTCACTGTAAACAATAAAGTTAAACTGACTATTGTTCTCAAAATCCCGACTGCTGTAGCATAAGAATAATCATTACTAATTAGACCTAAACGATAAACATAATAATCAAGAACCTCTATTTTGTCTGCAACTATACTGTTATAAAAAACTAAGTATTGTTCCATTCCAACCGATAAAAGTTTACTTATATCAAGTAATAATAACACAATATATGTAGCTGAAATACCCGGAATTGTTATGTGGATAATTTTATGAAATCTACCTGCACCATCAACACTTGCTGCATCGTATAACTCAGAATCAATTCCTGCAATAGCTGCAAAATAGACAATTGAGCTCCAACCTAAACCTTTCCAAATTCCCAGTCCTGTTTGAAAAAACCAAACTGCGTCACCATTTGCTAAAATATTTGTGGGTTTGTCTAGCCATCCCAAACTCATAAATACGTCATTAAATAAACCCTCGATGGAAAAAATGTTAAACGCCAATGAATATACGATTATCCAACTTACGAAATGAGGAAGTGTTGTTGTTGTTTGCACTATCCTTTTGAATTTTCTTGAAGGCAATTCAGTAAGTAATATTGCGAAAATAGCAGGCAATGGAGAAATTAATATTCCCAAAAAGCTCATAACCAAAGTGTTTCTGAGCACTCTAATTAATGTTGGCATATCGTCAAACAATATTTCAAAGTATTTAAAACCTACAAACTCCGAATCAAACAACGGTATACCAGGTTGATAATCAACAAATGCGTAAATCCACCCGAATAAAGGTACATAAGAAAACGCTATAACAAATAGGATAAACGGTATAGCCATAATAAATAGTTTTTTTCCGTCTTTTGCTGCCAAGCTGTTTTTAGCGATAGAGTTACTTTTTTTCAATATCCGACACATCCTTTACTGTATTGATTTTATTTTATCAATTTGTTAACATACTGTAAATGTAAAATAGTAATATTTTTTTGTACTATTTGTTGTTATTTATATAATTAGTATGACAATATACGGATTTTTGTCAATTTTATTGATTGTACTGATTTTTTTTGATATAATAAAAGCCTACTGAATAACACGTTATTCAGTACAAACGCAAGGCGTTTGTTGTAAAA
>CAYJBU010000025.1:0-20413 GCA_964368155.1 uncultured Eubacteriales bacterium
AACTTGAAAACAGCTTTCTTTTGCGTTAGAAAGCCATTTTCAAGTTGTTCAGCAGTTATTAATTAAATCATAAAGTTTTTTAAACTTTTCAGATTTAAAAAATTCTAACGCATCTCGCATAGTTTTTTTTGTAATACTAGGTATACCTCCTGGTGGGTGAATTCCTAAAGTGTTTAGGCTGGATTTTAAGAACTTTTCGCACCAATACTCATCAAATTCATGTGCTAGAACAATCGCTCCTCTGTGTAGCATAACAATATACTCCTTTATTAAATTTTAACTTAGCCTATACTATATTTACTTGCCCCATACATACAAAGCCTCTGCCTCTGATAAGTTTACACAAAATGCCTTCAAACTTTCTTCCAACTGTAATTCACTTTTTGTGCTTATTATAGGAATGGTTTTAATCTTTTGTTTTATTAAAACAGCTAGCACTATTTGTGCAACTGTTGCATCTTTTTCTAATGCAAGTTTTTTTATTCTTTTATATCGTTCGATGTTACAAGAGTTTAGATATTTGTTTATTAGTCCTTGAGAAATAGAATCTTTATCAATATCATATTTACTAAAAAAGCCTCTTGCCTGTGAAGTGAAAGCCATCACAGGAATATCAATTTCGCTGTATCCTGCAAATTCCTCATTTGTCATATGAACAGTTGACTTATCTGTTTTGTTTTCTTCGTTTAACTCTGCTAGACTCCACTCAATTTGACTCACACTGAATTCAGTTTTCCCAAACTTTTTTGCATATTCATTAGCTTCATTGATTCGTTTTGTAGTCCAATTTGAAGCACCTAGCGCTCTGATTTTTCCCGATTTCACTTCTTCATGAAGACAATCCATTATTTCGCTTACAGGCAAATTAACGTCGTCTCTGTGAAGAAAATACAAATCAATATAGTCAGTTTTTAACAAAGCAAGACTTTCGTTTAAATCTGTTTGAATGTCTTTAGGAGACAATCTGGAAACATTCATACTTGAGATGCTTGGATGTCCTCCCTTGTCCGAGATGATTATTTTTTCTCTGTTTTTGCTCTTTGATATCCAACTGCCTATACATCTCTCCGAGGCTCCGTCGCCACCGCTTAGCCACTGAGCGTAAACTCTTGCAGTATCAACAAAATTCCCGCCTTTGTCCGTGAAGATATCTAATTGCCTAAATGCATCCTTGTCATTTATCACAGTTCCAAATTCTGCAGTACCCAAAGATACTTGAGATACTGAAAAAATTCCATTTATGTTTACATAATTCATAGTAGATATCGTTCCTACTTAATCTTTAATTAGGAACTCTCCTTTTTTATATGTCTTGAAGTTTTACTCTCGTTTGTATATCAAATAGAAAGGTTCGCTTAATAATAAATGCATGTAAGAGATGTTTGCTTTTTCTAAGGATAAGTGAGATGCATTCTACTTGCATGAGTAAACCTTTTTAGTGCTGTTAGATTTTATTTTCTGCATATTTTTTCAATGGGTTTGCCTTTTGCTAACTCATCAACCAATTTATCATAATAACGAATTTCTTTCATCAAAGGTTCTTGGATTTCACTGATTTTTACACCACAAACAGAACCCGTGATTAATGTCCTGTTTGGGTTTGGTGATGGCGATGATTTGATGAATTCTTGCACTTCACACGAGTCACCGATTTTTTGTGCTAATTCTACTTTTGAAAATCCGCTTAGCCAACAAATAACTTCGTTTAACTCGTCCGAGGACCTTCCTTTTTTCTCGATTTTAGTTAAATATAGTTTGTACAACTCTGCAAAATTGAACGTATAAATACTATGATTGTTCATGGATACACACCTTCCTTCCTTTTTATTGTGATTAAAAGATTATAAAGATTATTATATCAAATAAAACATAAAATACAAGTAGTAATAAAAATTATTATGCTTGCAATTGCAGTAAAAGTGTGATATAACTATATCGAAAATATAACTAATATGAAGGTGGATTATGATTACTAAAAATACAGCAATTCATTATTTTGATATTTATCCTAAAATGGTTCAAGCAAACAAAGCAACAAAAATTAAAATTACGCCTAAAAGTTCTCATGTGAAGTTTAATGAAGGAGAAGAGTACAAAGTGGTAATTTTGCCATTGACGCAAAGTGTTGAAGAGTATTGTGGGAAAGAAGATTACTATAGTGTAGTTTTAGTTCCGACAAACAAAAGTCTTGAGTTTAGCTATGAATTTGGTGATGAGCAAGAGTATTATATTAGAATATTCAACAAAGAAAAAAGGGTAACTCAACTGAGCGTGTATGCATTGGATGAAGATCTTTTTGGAAGAAGACCATATAAAGGTGATTTGCATATACACACTAATTTTTCAGATGGAGTAGAGTCGCCTGAATATACTGCTGGAGTCTACAGGAAATATGGATTTGATTTCATGGCGATAACAGACCACCGAGCATATCAAGGAAGCATAGAGGCGATTGAAGCTTATAAAAATGCTCCAATTGATATCAAGCTTTTTCCTGGCGAGGAAGTTCATCAACCGAAAAATCACATACATATCGTGAATTTTGGTGGAGAGTTTAGCGTTAATGATTTTTGCAAAAACGACTTAGACCACTATCATGAAGAAATTTCGAAAATAGAAGAAACACTTGCCGATTTACCAAGTGGAGTAAGCAAGTTTGAGGCAGCCTCTTGTTTGTTCATCTCAAACAAGATACGAGAGGGAAATGGACTGTCTATTTTTGCACACCCTCATTGGATAGCAAATGTTTATCATGTTAAAGATACGATGACTAAGTATCTTTTAGAAAATAAAGTATGTGATGCTTTTGAGCTTTTGGGAGGACAATCTTCTAGGGAGAACATACCACAAGTTGCATTGTATAACGAATTTAGAAGCATGGGAATTAATGATATTCCAATTGTTGGAAGCAGTGATACTCACGGTGTGATTAACAATAAGAGTGACGGGTCATTTGACCAGATTAAAACAATATGCTTTGCGAAATCTAATGAAAAAGCAGATATTATCGACAGTGTAAAAGAACATTTTAGCGTAGCAGTTGAATCATATGTTGGTGAGAACGTGAGAGTTCATGGAAAGTATAGATTAGTTTCGTATGCTTTGTTCTTGCTTGATAACTATTTTCCGATACATGACGATTTGTGTTATGAAGAGGGGCGATTAATGCTTGAATATATCTGTGATGACGAGAAAGACACTAAAGGGCTACAACAAGTTAGTGGGAGAACAAAAGAGTTACTTGAAAAATGTTTTGGAATATAAACTTAACGTGATATGAATTAAAAATAAGCTAAAAAATACGACAGTGTGAATTTAAGGTTAACTTAAAGTAGCACTGTCGTTTTAGTTTATTAAGAGGATTAAAGCAAGGGAAGGCTGCAAGTATGTTATTAAAAAGTGAGTAACTCTTTGCTGATACTCTCAAGTGGAAGTTGTTTTGATATTCCGCCTAGGTTATACGCTTCCATTGGCATTCCATAAACCACGCAGGTTTCTTTGTCCTGACCAATGGTGTATGCACCCCTTTTCCTCATTTTAGTTATTCCGATAGCTCCGTCAAAGCCCATACCAGTTAAAATAACTCCAATAGCATTACTGCCACAGGTAATAGCGACAGATTCAAAAAGCACGTCCACTGAAGGGCAGTGGCCGCTAACAGTAGCTCCTGCAGTGCATTTTACATAATAGCCATTTGAGTCTTTGCTTACACTCATATGTTTGTCTCCTGCTGCTATTATTATTTTTCCTCGTTCAACACGGTCGTAGTCTTTTGCTTCTTTTGCGGACATTTTACAAATTTTATTTAATCTATCAGCGTACATTTTAGTAAAAATGGGGGGCATGTGCTGCACAATTACAATTCCCGGAGTAGTCACGGGTAAATCTTTAACTACTTTTATGATTGCCTCAGTTCCACCTGTAGATGCTCCGATTGCAATGATGTTTTTGGATGAAATTCCAACTGTAGGAGTGACAGAGCTAGTTTTTTTTGAAACAGAAAGCAACTTGATTTTTCTGCTTAAATTTGTTAAAAAGACGTCAAAGAAAAAGTCGCTTTTTGGTTTAATTAAGAAATTGGAGGGAGAAATTTTGAGAGAAGGGAGTATTGAACTATGTCCCAGTGCAATAATATTAATTGAAGTCGAATTGATAAAATCAATTATAGGGTCACTAGAGTTTTCAATTGATACAATACAAACATCAGGTGGTTCTTTATCTAGAGCTATTTTCGCAAATTTGGAGTCGGAAAAGGAACCGACGATTTCTATTTCAGTATCGTCGGTTAACTTGTTAACTAGGGTTTCTCTGAAGCACTGTGTCTTATCAATTAAAAAAACTTTAATGGGCATTTAAAGGTTTAACCTCCCAAGGCTCTCTTGTAAATCGCTGGCTTTACATATTTATATTTTATTGTGGTTTTATCAACGCTTTCGGAATGTCCGATAAACAAGTATCCATTGTCTGCTGTAACATCGTAAAATTTTCGAACTAGTCTATTAGTGGTGTCTTTATCAAAATAAATCATTACATTGCGACAAAAAATTATATCAAAAGGATTTTTAACTCTAAATGGTTCCATTAAGTTTCCAGTTCTGAAAACAACTTCATTCCTAATCTTGTCAACTACTTGATAATGTCCGTTTGGAAGTTTTTTAAAATAGTTGCTTTTCCAGCTATCAGGCAATCCTGTTAAGTTGTCTTCTGGATAAATCCCTTCCTGCGCTTTAGTTAAAACTTTTGTAGAAATATCAGATGCTAGGATTGTAGTGTCCCATTGGGACTTTCTGTTTCCGAAGTATTGGTCTATTACCATAGCCATATTATAAGCTTCTTGGCCTGAAGAGCATCCCGCACTCCAAATACGAAGAACTTTGGGACGGCTTCTTTCAAGCTCGGGTAAAACGGTTTTTACTAAATAGTCAAAATGTTCTGTTTCTCTCGCGAAATATGAATGATTTGTTGTGATTATATTTAGAAATGCTTGAACTTCGGTAGGGTCAGTAGAAGGACTTTTTAGGATTCTTAAGTAATCTCCAAATGATTTAATCCCTTTAGATTTTAATGTGTGGGAGAGACGTCCTTCAATTAACTGCTTTTTTTTGCTCAAGTCAATCCCGAATTTACCATATACGTATGTTACCATATCGTTAAACTCTCTATCCGAGATTGAGAGGATGCTAGAAAAACTATCTATCATTTAAGACTCCTTATCAAATTAAATTAACATGTCCTCACTGAAAAAACGTTCAAAGTCAATGTTCAAAATCACATTTTTATTAAGTTCTGTGATTGAAGATATGAATTGATTTGCAACAGTGTTACTTTTGGGTGGAGGGGACAACATATCACTGTTAATCGGAGCGACTTCGTAGACGCTGTCGACGATTAAACCAACATGACTGCCGTTATAATTTACGACGACAATACAGGTTTTATCGGTATGTTCTGCCTCTTCCAAATTGAATTTCAGCCTAACATCGACTACAGGGACTATCTTTCCCCTTAAATTAATAATACCTTTGATATAGTTTATTACGCAAGGTATACGTGTGATATTTTGAATGGGTAATATTTCTGTTACTATCGAAAGAGGAGTGCCATACAACATTCCATCTATATGTACAAGCAGATATCTATCGTTTAACTCATAGGTTGTTTGTTGTGAATTTCGCGTTTCTTCTCTCATGATTATGACCATCCTTTTTTGTAATGCTAATATTTTGCGCCATAGCGTTAAAGAGGTGTGTTCTGAAAATTGCCATGCATGTAGATGTAACTTAGCTTAGTGTATATGACAATATAAAAATCGATTACTATGTGCGTATGTGAAATTAGCTATTATTGATTAATCCGTTTGCGTCTAAGATTAAGCTAATGCTTCCATCTCCAAGTATGCTACAACCCGAGAGACCTTTGTCTTTAAGTTCGTATTTTGTAAAGAAACTTGGATAAGGTTTAACAACTACTTGATACTCACCTAAAAGCTCGTCAGCTAAAATACAAGCTTTTCCCGACACACTTTCAATTTGTATCAGAATTCCATCTTCGATATTTGTGATTTCTGTGTCAATTCCAAAAATAGAATGCAATCTTATTACTGGATAACATTCTTCTCTAATCATAATCATTTCCATGCCCTCAGCACTCTTGAAAATTTGCTCAGGAGAAGAAATTTTAAAAGATTGAGTTATGGAAGTGATTGGAAGAGTGAAAATAGTTTTACCTACTCTCAAATTCATGCCCTCTGCAATTGCAAGCGTAAGAGGAATTTTCATGGTGAAAGTAGTTCCAACTCCGAGTTCACTGTTAATCGAAATAGAACCGCCTACTTGCTCGATGTTTTTGCGCACAACATCCATTCCAACACCACGACCTGAAAATTCTGTAACTTGCGATTTTGTAGAAAATCCGGGAAGAAGAATTAAATTAAAGATTTCTTTGTCGCTATATTCGCTTTCAGGCTTTGTTAAAATTCCGTTTTGTGCAGCTTTAGCTAAAAGCTTTTTAGTGTCTAGGCCTTTACCATCATCAGCAATTTTGATATGAATTTCGCCACCTGCATTTTTCGCAGAAAGAGTGATTGTTCCGCTCTCGGGTTTTCCTGCGGCTAATCTATCTTCTGCAGACTCAATAGCATGATCCATAGAATTTCTAATCATGTGCATGAATGGATCTACTATTGCATCGTTAATTGTTTTGTCAATTTCAGTTTCACCGCCTAGAGTAGCAAGAGAGGCTTGTTTACCCAATTTTTTTGACATATCCCTAACAATACGCTCCATTTTTAGGAAAGTTCCTGAAAGTGGTACCATTCTGATTGACATGACTATATCTTGTAACTCTTCGGTAAGTTTCTTTAATTCTCGAATTGATTTTGTGAAATTATCAAGTTTTAATCCGACTAAATCAGGGTTTCTGATAACCATTGATTCTGCAGTTACCAATTCTCCAACTAAGTCCATTAATTGGTCAAGTTTTCCCTGATTAACACTGATCAAGCTTTGCTTTGTATTGTTTGTTGCAGCTTTTGGCGGAGCCGGAGTGCGTTGCGCAGGAGGTGCTCCAGTTGGCTCAGGAGTAGGTGTATCTTGCTGAACATTTCCATCACTTGAAGTAGTTGTTGGTTCATCAGAGGTTGAGTCGTCTGAACTTGCTGACTCCTCAGACTCGATTACTTCATAAGACTTAATGTTAAGTGCAGTTTCGATTGATTTTAATACTTCGTCAATTGATTTGATAGGTTTACATAATATAATGAAACCGTTTTTGATTATTTCTTCGCATAAACCTGAATCGTTCTCAGGATTTGAGGGTATGGAATCTAAATCTGAGCAAACGTGTTGCAGTTGTGTCATAAGCATAAATGCACGCATATGCTCCATTTGGCAACCATCCTCAAAAAATACAAGAATTTGATACATTCCCTCCGCTAAGTCAGCAGAAACTGATTGAGGCGAGTCTTCCACGGTAACTTCCGGGACTGCTTGGCCTTTGAGAACTTTAGAGAGATTGTGTAACTTTTCAGTTATCTCAGAAGTGTCTTCTTCTTCGTATTCATCATTGTCGCGGATTTTTTCGATTTCACTTTTAAGTACATCAGACGAAGATAAAATTAAATCAAATAAAGTGTCAAAAACAATTGTTAACTTAGCTGGGTCCTCACGCAAAATATAGAAAACGTCCTCAACTGCATGAGATAAAGTAGACATTGCAGTGAAATCCATCATCGCTGCTGAACCCTTAATCGTATGTGTAATTCTAAAAATGTTATTAATGTTTTCATCACTCAGACTTTTGGCTCTTTCAGATTCAAGGAGTATTTCATCTAGTTGCTCTAACATAGTTTCGGTTTCGTGAATAAAAGCTTCTAGCATTACTTCCATTCCGGGATCGACAGTTCGCATAATTGCACCTTCCCATCAATAAATTTGTTCTTATAAATTTCTCTTTAATAAATTTATCCTATCTTTTTTCAAAAACGTAATAGCAAAAATGAATTTTTTCTCTCATTTACAAAAAAACATTAAATAAATAATATTATAGCGTAAAAAATTCTAATTTTTTATTGTAATTTGGACTGAAATAAGTTATTATATAATATGTAACATAAATAAACACATAGTTTTGCGCTTTTTTATAATTGAGGATATCGAAAAGGAGGATGTTAATGCCTGATATTTTAAAAGTTACTACCCCTATAATTAACAAAAATCAAGCGATACAACCTAAAACGGGTATTGACCCACTAAATCCTTTTACTATAACCGACCCTCAAAGGGTGATAAGGACACATAATCAAAGTGATTTGCTAAGACACAATACCTCTTTGAATGACAACAGTGAAGCTCCTGTGCTTTTGATGAATTTGCTAAAAGATCCTGCAGTTGCTGTATCTTATTTAAAAAACATCTTTTTGTTAGAGGAAATATTTAAGTTGCTTCCTGCAAACAATAACACTTTGACAAAAGAGATAGAACAGTTATGTCAAGCACTTATAATGGATGTTGAAGATGTTAAAGACGAGTTATTAAAACAAGAAAAAGGCGCTACTCAATTTAGAGGCGAGTTGTTTGATTTTCTTAGAGATATCAGCGCAAATAACAGATCCAATTTTTCTCTCCAGTTTGGAATTGCAAATTTGCTAAAATCTATAAATAACATAATGGCAAAAGGCGATATTTACGATTCCGTAGCAAACAGCTTAGAGTTTGTAAAGGCAAATGTGTATTCAAATGCAAGCCTGCTTGAAAAAGTAAGTGCGTTGATTGCTAAGTTTCGACAATCTGACACAATGCTACCTTTTCCTTTGCTTAAAGAAGAGACTTTAGCAGTGATGAAAGAGATAGAATCGAGTTTACTTTTTTCACCTAGATTACAAAAAGTATTATCTATCATTACATACAATTTGTCAAGACATAATGACAATTTTCAATATTTTAATGAATCTGCATTTAGGCTTAGACAAATGTTGATGAACAGCGATGATAAGCGTTCGTTCATAAAGCTCATTACAGATTTTGCTAGTTCATTAAGAGGGAATAATCAGACACATGTGGAGCTAGGTGACAAATCAAGAGTTATGGACGCTTTGATTAATCTTGTTAATACCCAGTCGACCAATGAAGAAATCAACCTTGCAGAAGGCGCAAAAATAGATAACATTCTTCATAGTTTGTTGTCTTCTCCATGCAATTTTACACCTTTGTTACATTTTGTTCTTCCTGTTATTTTTAACGATGTTAAAGCTTTTGCAGAAATTTGGATTAACCCTGATAGTGATGATAAAGATATGCCAGGTGATGCAGAGCGTGGAAAGCATTTCTTGATGGTTATTGAAGTTGAAAGTGTTGGAAGATTTGAAGCGGAGATTTTTTCTCATGATAGAATAATTGATTTCTTCTTGTTTTGCCCTGATGGGTATCAAGATAAACTTGAAGATGTTATGAAGAGTTTACCCAAAGTTTTGGGTCAGCTTAACTATAAATTAGGTCAGACAAAATTAGAATCACTTGATACGGGTCGCTCCCTAATGCAAGTGTTTAAATCATTACCATATAAAAGAGTGGGTGTCGATGTCAAAATCTAATAAAAAAGAAAAAGCAGTAGCTTTAAAATATAATTCAAGCAGTGATTTAGCCCCAGTGGTTATAGCCTCGGGTTATGGGCATATCGCTGAAGAGATAATAAATGTTGCGGAAACAAGGGGGATACCTGTTTATCGTGACGACAGTGCGGCTTCAATGCTTTGTATGCTTGAGGTCGGTAGCAGTATACCTGAAGAACTATATGAAGTAGTTGCGGCGATTTATGGACAAATATTAAATGCGGTAACAAAAATTAAAGAAGAGAAAAATTAAACTGACGGGGGAGATACTTTGGAGAAAAATAAGCCTGAAAATTCTATTTTTATTCTTGATATTGGCACTCGTAGTGTTATTGGGATTTTAGGGTATAGCAAAGACGATGTTTTTTGTGTGACTCATGTTGATAAAGAGGAGTATAAAAAAAGAGTAGTGGTAGACGGACAGATTGATGATATTTCTCAAACTGCAAACACTGCTAAAATCGTAAAAAAAAGAATAGAAGATAAATGCGGCTTTAAACTTACTAATGTGTATATTGCCGCCGCTGGTCGTTCCTTAAAAACTATAAATTCAAGTGCGAAGTTGGATATTGATGTACCAGTGATAGGAACCTCTTTTAATAAAAAGTTAGAATTTACAGCAGTTCAAAAAGCTATAGAAAAGATATCAGAAGAAAGAAATTACTACTATGTGGGTCATACTGTGCAAAAGTATGAACTTGATGATTATGAGATATCTAGCATTATGGACCACCGAGGAAAAGTTGCTAAAGTACATATGATAGTGACATTTCTCCCTGAGGAAGTTGTAGAGAGTCTTTGCTCTACTATGAAAATCTTGGATTTAACTGTCTCGGGTTTAACTTTAGAGCCTATTGCTGCTATGAACGCAATTATTCCTTCGGAGCTTAGAAAATTGAATTTAGTGCTTTGTGATATTGGCGCTGGAACATCTGACATTGCTGTTTGCAATGAAGGCAGTGTTATAGGGTATACTATGGCGACTATTGCAGGAGATGAAGTTTCAGAGAGTATCATGCAAAACTTGTTAGTAGATTTCATTGAAGCTGAGCAGATTAAGAAAAAATTGGGGAAAAGTGAAATTATCGAATATACCAATATTTTAGGAATGAAAGAAGAGATTAGCAGTGAAGATATTTGCTTGAAAATTAGTGATGTGATTAAAAAACTAGCAAATACTATTGCGCAAAATGTTTTGGAAATAAATGCAAAACCTCCCGCTGCTGTTTTTTTAGTTGGAGGTGCAAGCCAAACTCCTGGATTGAGTTTGTATTTAGCACAGGCGCTTGGACTGGAAGAAAAATTAGTGTCTGTTGGTTCTAGTGTGTATATGAAGAAAATGATTAGCTCAAAAGCTGATGTTTTTACACCTGAATTTGCGACTCCGTTGGGCATTGCATTGACAGCGATTGGAAAATCTTATGGTGATACCTTTTCGGTTAAGGTCAACTCAAAAGATATTCATTTGTATAATATTTGGGATACAACAGCATTTTCGGTCCTTCAAAGCGCAGGATATAGATATAATCAAATAATTGGTAAAAGTGGTAGCAATATTTCTGTTTATATAAATTCAGAAAGAAAGTTGATAAGAGGCGGAATTCCAACGCCATCGCAGATTATCATTAACGGCACAAATGCAAGTTTGTCTGATATCGTGAAGCCTGGTGATAGAATTGAGTTTGCTGAGGCTGTTAGCGGAAAAGATGCGGATATATTGCTGTTTGATTTAGTACCTAAGGGTGAGAGTTTTGACGTTAATGTAAATGGGAAACCTATTTCAGTTGGTAGAAATGTTTCTTTGAATGGTTCAGCGACTACAGAAAATCAGGTGATTAAGAAAGATGACAGGATTTCTGTGACAGAAGTGTTGACTTTGGGTCAACTGTTCATGATGATAGAAGATAAGCCAAGTAAATATCACTGGTTGGTAAATGGAGAGAAACAAGAAAAATCCTATTTGCTCAAACCAAAAGACAATGTTCAAATTTTTGTTGCAAAACAAAATGTTGTAAAGCCTATAGATGCTCTAACTATTGAGGAGCAAACAAACGGCGATGCAGTGGAAGAGTTTAACGAAAGCGCTGAGGAAGAAATTAATTCCAACATAGGCGATGCAACCCCAAACAACCATGAAAAGATTAGAATTATCTTAAATGATGAAGAATTATTTCTTGAACCTAAGAAAAATGGTGATTCATATTTGTTTTTTGATCTTTTTATACATGCGAATATTGACCCAAAAGAATCAAAAGGTGATTTATACATGGGGATAAATGGGAATGAAACCCAGTCTTTTTTACATGAAGTAAAAGATGGAGACACAATAGAAATTTTCTGGATTAAGAGGGAGATATAAGTGATGAACACATTTATTACGAGTCAGCCTATTTTGAATAGCAAAAAAGTTGTTGTAGGATATGAAATTGTCTATAGCAAAGAGGGCAATTCATTGTATAATCAAAATGATGATAGCAGTGCATTGTCAATAGTATCATTTTTTAATTACATGGAGGATAATGAAGTTTTAAGGGGCAAGGAAGCTTATTTGACTTTCACTCCAAATATAATTATGAGGGATATCCCATTGTTTTTTGATAGCAAAAAGCTGGTAATTCAAGTTGATGGTAATTTACTGGTTAATAAATATTTTGTTGCGTATTTAAATCAATATAGAGAGCAAGGATTTAAATTTGCTCTTTTGAATTTTGAGTTCAAAAAACACTTTATGAATATATTGCATCTTTTTGACATTATTAAAATTGATTTTAGCAATAAGGAACAAGACATTGATGATATTGTAAGAATGGCAAAAGGGATGAATTTGAAAGTTTGCGCCTACAATGTAAATACTGAAAAAGACAGGGACTATGCGAATAAACTTGAGCTTGATTATTATCAAGGAGAAAGCGTAGCAGATATGGTTCGTACAAATATTAAAAAAATGGACCACTTAAAAGCAAATTTCTTGAGATTGGTAGCTGCGATTTCGAAAGAAGAGCCTGAGTTTGACGAGATTGCAGACATTATCAGGCTAGATGTTACACTGACTTTTTCATTGCTCAAAATCGTTAATTCAGCTTACTTTGCATTGCCAAATAGAGTTAAAGAGGTTAGTCAAGCGCTGGCTATTCTTGGGTTAACACAGTTGAAACAATGGATTTATCTATTGAGTTTTTCATCTGATAATGGTTTGCAACAAGAGCTGATTAAAACTTCATTTACACGTGCTTCATTCTGCCAAGATCTTGCAAAAAGTATTCCTAGATTGCCAATTACTAACGAAGAAGCGTATTTATTAGGGATGTTCTCAACTCTTGACGTGTTGCTTGAAGCTCCTATGGGAATGGTTTTAAAGCAATTGCCGATAAACGATTTGATAAAAGATGCATTGATTAATGACGAGGGAATTTGCGCAACGCTAATTAAAATTGTTGTAGCATATGAAAAAGCTCATTGGGGTGAAGTAAATACTTTAGCAGAGGAACTAAACATTAACACAAAGAATTTCAGCACAAAATACATGACAGTGCTAGCTGAAGTAAACAAAATTTGGGGTTCACTTACTACAACATAATTTCTGTTTTCTTTGAAATAGATTACATAAAAAGCAGCCTTAGAAGGAGTTTGAATGAAATCCTTCTAAGGCTACAAATTTTGTATGAAATTGAGTGTGAGTTATGCTAGTTCTAGAAGCAAATATGTTTATTCATTTGAACTTGAAACAACAATAACTTCAAGATTAGGGTACATTGTTTGATAACTCAATTGTATTGCTTCAAAAATATCTTCGTTGTTTTGTTGAGAATATAATTCTAATTCAGAATTAAAAGACAAAGTTATATCAGTATCAGTTTGGTCGGCTTGTAAAAGTTGAATTTCTTCAGGAACGAAGCCTACAGATTTCAACTCAATCCAAGCGGTGAAAGGATCAATTGGACAATCTTCAATAACATAACTATCAAAGCCGTTATCACTAGGCATATACGCAGTGAAAGTGATAGTTTCAGTGTTGTAACCAATCGGTGTTTCATTAAAATCTGAAGTCCTGACAGCAGGTGATATTGAGTTATCTGCTGGGTTTAACATGTCTCCTCCAAATACCCAAATAACCGCAAAAACAAATACTGCAGCAACTAATGGAATGTACTTTGCAAAATTATGTTTAATTACTTTAGGAGAGTGATTTTCATTTTCTGCCTTTTCTATTATATTATTAAAAATTTCATCTTTAAGCCCTGTTGGTATTTTTACTTTATCAATGGCATTGTTTAACTCGTTCAAAGTCTTGCTCCTCCTGTTAATTTCGATTTTAAAAGCTCTCGCGCTCGTTTTAGTTGAATTCTGATTGTTGAATGAGCAACTCCAAGTATGTCAGCGATTTCTTCGGTTTTATACCCCTCATAGTAGTATAAAATAAGTGGTTGTTTATACTTATCTTTCATCTGCAAGATGAGTGGAAGAGTTTCGTCACTCTCCATTTCTTCACCAATGTCTTTAAGCGATTCAAACTCGACATGTTTTCTTTCTTTTTTTCTAAAAAAGTCAATGCTTGCATTTTTTGAACATGTGTATAACCATGCTTTTACATGTTCATCGTCTGTAAAATCTTTTTCTGTTACAAATAATTTGTAGAAAACATCTTGAGCGATGTCTGCGCTGTCTTGTTGAGTTTTCACAGTTAAGTAGATAAATTTATATATATGTTCAAAGAATTTTTCGTAAATACGTTTAAATTCTTCTTGGTTTTTTGCAACACGCACTTTGTTCTCTCCTTTATATTACGATTAAAATGGTGAAAATGTTTCAAAAAAACTTTTTTAAGTTTGGAGAAGTTTTGTGTATCCACAAAGATATTTCAGCTCCCAATAGCATAATATACATACAAATATAAAGCCAAAGCATAAACACAATAACTGTAGTTAGACTCCCATAAATATCGGAATAATTAGCGTAATTTTCAACAAAAATTGCAAAGAAAAAGGAGAAAATCATCCAACCAACAGAGGATAGAAAAGAGCCTATTAAGCAACATCTAAGTGGTGTGTTGTTGTTTCGTGGAAGAAACTTGTAAGTCAGGCAAAAAAATCCACTTAAAATAATGAAAGCTAGTAAATGTTTGTAATCAAAGATTGACATGGAGAAAAAGGGCAATAGATTTTTGATGAATAGATTGTATAGAGTGTTTCCAAAAACCAAAATAATTACAGTAGCTAAAAGCATAGCAGTGAAAACAAAAGTATATAAAATTGATAAAAAACGAAGTTTAAAGTAACTTCTTTCTTCCTCAATTTCGAAAACTGAGTTCAAACCTTTGATTAAAGCAAGTGTAGCTTTTGATGATGACCATAGGCATGCAAATCCTGCTGCAGAAATAATTCCAACCGGTTGATACTGAATTGAAATCAAGTCGCTGATAAAAAGATAGATTTCTTTTGGTAAAAGACTTAGGGTTTGGTCTAAAACTAAAGAGCCACTTATATTGAACGCGTTGAAAAAAGAAAGCGTGAATATGATAAATGGAATGACTGCAATTACAACAAAGAATGCAGATTGAGCTGAAAAAGCGTCAAGTTGGTCATTTTTTAATTTGTTTTTAAACCACGAATAAGTGTTAATAATAAATTTTTTCACAACAACCTCCATATCATAATATTTATGTAAATGATTTTAAGTATTTAATAATGTTACAATATAACAAGATAAATTTTGAAATTATTTAGTAAGGGTATTTTAACACATTGAGGGAGAAAAATCCAGTGATTATTGAAAGAATTGAAATAATGCAATAAAATGCAAAAAAAATATGTTTTTTGTTTGAGAGTATGATAGAGAAAAAATGAGAAAATAAAAGAAAACAAAAGTAAACAAAAAGCTAAATTAAATTTCTTGAAAAAAGTATTGACATTGTACTAAGTTTGTGATAATATTAATGAGCATCGAAATCAGCCGCAGAAAAAGCGGGGATTTTGATGCGAAGAAAAGATTTTAATTATTTTACGGAGGTAAGCTATGTCTACATTTATGGCCAAAGCAGGTCAAGTTGAGCGCAAATGGTATGTCATTGATGCGGCTGGGAAAACTCTCGGGCGTGTTGCAAGCGAGGCTGCTGTTTTGTTAAGAGGTAAACAAAAGGTAATATTTACTCCTCATGTTGATTGTGGAGATCATGTTATCATCATTAACTGCAAAGATGCAGTTCTCACAGGTTCGAAGTTAGAAAAGAAATTCTACTATCATCACACAGGTTATATCGGTAATTTAAAAGCTGTACGTTATGATACACTTATGCGCACAAAGCCTGAGAAAGCTATGGAATTAGCTGTTCATGGCATGATTCCTTCCAATTCAATTGGAAGAGATGCAAGACTTAGATTGCGCGCATTTGCTGGCGACGACCACAACCATGCGGCACAAAAACCCGAAACTTGGGAATTTTAGTAGGAGGATCTAAATTATGTACGATAAAGCACCATATTTCTACGGAACAGGTAGAAGAAAAAGTTCTGTTGCAAGAGTAAGAATTTACCAAGGAACAGGAAAAGTAACAATCAATGATCGTGATATAGATGATTATTTTGGTCTTGAAACATTAAAATTAATCGTGAGACAACCGCTTGTTTTAACTGACACACAAGAAAAATTTGACGTTATTTGCCGTGTAAACGGTGGAGGCGTTACTGGTCAAGCAGGCGCGATTCGTCACGGTGTTTCTAGAGCATTATTGCAATTTGACACTGAAAATTTAAGAGCTAAACTCAAAAAAGCCGGTTTCTTAACAAGAGACCCAAGAATGAAAGAAAGAAAGAAGTACGGACTCAAAGCTGCTCGTCGTGCTCCTCAATTCTCAAAGAGATAATCTTAAATTATTGTACTTTGCATATATTTATCGTCTTGTTCACTTTGGACAAGGCGATTTTTTTGTATCTGAAAAGATTTTCCTGCCTTAACATGAAGAGATTTCATGAATAAGTTGCTTTTTTTGAACCTCGCAGGTAAGTATGGTCATATATTAAGAGAAGAGGGGTTATTTTGTGAAAAAAAATAAATATAATATTTGGGATTTTTTTCCAATGACAAAAGGGTACAGACTAAGATTTGTCGTCGCATTTCTTTCGATAATTCTTGCTGTTTTAATCAGCTATATTACTCCGCAAGTTATAAGAGTTACAGTAGACTCGGTTATTGGTAACGAACCGTTTGATGTGCCTAATTTTATAGGTGAGATTATTGAAGATTTTGGAGGAAGAGACTTCTTAGCGCAAAATTTGTATATCTGTGCCATTGTGTCGTTTGCGCTTGCACTTACTGCTTCGCTTTGCGACTTTGGTGCAAGGTCAAATCTTGCAAAAGCGTGCGAAGGCAGCCTGGAAAAAATAAGGAATATGCTATTTGGTCACATTCAAAGATTGCCTTACAAGTGGCATAGTGTGAATCAAACAGGCGATATTATTCAACGATGTACCTCTGATGTTGAAATAATAAAGACTTTCGTAAGCGACCAGTTCCAATCAATGTTTAGAACAGTTTTCTCTATTTTCATAGCTTTGTCTTTGATGTTTCCCATGAATGTAAAACTTTCGTTAATTGCATTGATTTTCATTCCTATAACATTAATCTATTCATGGGTTTTTTATATTATGATAGGGAAAAAATTTAAAGCAGCAGATGAGTGCGAGGGAGAGTTAAGCTCGATTGCACAAGAAAACCTAACTGCTGTTAGGGTTGTGCGTGCTTTTGGGCGTGAAAAATACGAGATAGATAAATTTGGAAATAAAAATAAGGAATTTGCTGATTTGTGGGTGAAGCTTGGACTAGTTATGGGTTTCAACTGGGGTATTGGTGACCTTATCGGTTTATCTCAAATTGTTATAATTATAGTAATGGGCACAATTGAGGCAGTTAATGGCAACATTACCACGGGTGAGTTCATTTTGTTCATTGCCTACAATTCTATGCTTGTGTGGCCTATCAGGCATTTAGGCAGAATATTATCCGAACTTAGTAAAACTTCCATTAGTGCAACAAGGTTGTTTGATATTTTAACAGCAGAGGAAGAAAAAGATTGCGAAAATCCTAAAACAGCAGATATGACAGGCGATATTGAATTCAAAAATGTCAATTTTACTTATTCGGATAAATTAGCAAACGCACTTCATGACATCAATTTTAAAATCGAAGGCGGAAAAACACTTGGAATTCTGGGCGCAACAGGCTCTGGAAAAACTACTTTGATGTATCTTTTAGATAGACTGTATGACCTTCCACGTGAAAACGGAAGTATCACCATTGGTGGGGTTGATGTTAGAGATATGTCCCTTGATTTCCTTAGAAAAAACATCGGAATTGTGTTGCAAGAGCCTTTCTTGTTCTCTAAAACGTTTGTGCAAAGTATAGCCGACAGTGCAGACCACTGCGATTTAGATAAAGTTCGTGAATATGCAAGAATTGCTGTAATCGACGATACAATTCAAAACTTCTCACTTGGCTATGAAACTCAAATAGGGGAGAGGGGAGTTACAATCTCCGGAGGACAAAAACAACGTGTTGCAATTGCAAGAATGCTAATGCAGAATTCTCCGATTAAGATTTTCGACGATTCACTTTCAGCTGTTGACATGGAGACAGATGCGAAAATCCGAGACTCTATCAACAATCGAGTCAAAGGGACAACAATAATTATTGCTCACAGAATTTCAACTATTAAAAATTCGGATTTGATAATAGTGATGGATAAAGGACGGATTGTTCAAAAAGGAAATCATAAAGAGTTATCTGAGCAAGAGGGCGTTTACAAACGAATTTTTGATAGTCAAAAATCAAAAGAAAATGATTAACACTGCTATGCGGTGGAAAGGAGCGAGAATATGTACGAACAAGAATTATCAGCAGATAAAAAGTTATCAACTATTAAAACATGGAAAAAATTAATTCCATTTGTAAGTCCGTATAAGAGATTAATTTTTTTCCTTTGCCTGTTTATGTTTATTGCAGCTGGCGTTGATGTTGTGCTTCCTTTGTTGGGCGGATATGCAGTGCAAAATTTTATTGAACCGAGAACCACAGACAATATTCTTCAGTTTGCATTAGTTAGCTTTGGTTTTGTTTTAACACAGACAATAATGACGATTTTAATGGCTTATTGTGCACTTAGAGTAGAAATGTATATTTCAAGAGATATGAAAAAGACCATTTTTGACCATCTTCAAACTCTTAGTTTTGACTATTACAATGCGACACCAGTAGGAACAATTCTTGCAAGAGTTATGAGCGATACTAACAGGATTGGTGGCGTTGTTGCGTGGAGTGTAGTCGATATAGTTTGGTGTAGTTTTAGCATTATCGGATATGTAACAATGATGTGTATACTAAATCTACAACTTGCATTATTGGTTATTGCAGTTATTCCATGTATTGGTGCGGTAACTTTTTTCTTCCAAGCTAAACTACTTAAAGCTAACAGGGAAGTTAGAAAAGTTAACGCTGAGATTATTAGGAATTATAACGAAGGTATTTCGGGTGCTAAAACATCGAAAACGATGGTTATTGAGAATAAAAATCTTATGCAGTTCCAAAATGTTACTCAGGATATGAAAAGAAGCTCCGTTCGTGCAGTTATGCTGAATGCTATATATATTCCTATAGTTGCCTCTTTAACCTCTCTTGCGCTAGCTTTTATTATTACCTCAGGCGGAGGGTTGGCGATAGATGGATTTATGGATGTGGCAGAGCTTGCGATTTTTGTTAATTATGCTTTAATAATTGCTGACCCCGTTGCACAGTTAGCAAGAACTGTTTCTAATATTATTGCAACCCAAGTTAATGTAGAGCGTTGTAGTTATGTATTGGAATTAAAGCCTTTTGTTAAGGACAGTGATGAAGTAACGAAAAAGTATGGAGATAATTTTAATCCCAAAAAGGAAAATTGGGAAAAAATTCATGGGAATATAAAATTTGAAAACATTGATTTTATGTATCCCGATGGAACAGAAAATGTGTTAGAGGGTTTTTCTCTTGATATTCCAGCTGGAACTACTGTTGCTATTGTAGGTGAAACGGGTGCAGGAAAATCGACATTAGTCAATCTAGCTTGCCGCTTTTTTGAACCAACAAAAGGACGAATTTTGATTGATGGTGTAGATTATAAAGAACGTAGTTTGCTTTGGTTGCACAGCAATATAGGGTACGTGTTGCAAACTCCACACTTGTTTTCCGGGTCAATAATGGATAATATCCGTTATGGAAAACTTGATGCTACAGACGAAGAAGTCTATAATGCAGCAAAAACTGTTTCTGCCCATGAGAGCATATTGGAAATGATTGACGGATATGACACTCAAGTAGGAGAGGGAGGCGACCAACTCTCGACAGGTCAAAAGCAATTAATATCTTTTGCTCGTGCAATTATAGCAAATCCAGCTATTTTTGTTTTGGATGAAGCGACTTCTTCAATCGACACTGAAACAGAGCAAGCTATTCAAACAGCTATTTCTAAATTACTAGGTACTAAAACTTCATTTTTAATCGCACATAGACTTTCAACAATTAGAAAAGCAGATATAATTCTAGTAGTGAAAAATGGTAAAATTATTGAGAGTGGAACACATAAGGAGCTTCTTGATAAACAGGGCTATTATTCTAATTTGTATAATAAACAATTTGAAGATGAAAGCACATCAAAGATTTTTAACGAGTCAATATAATTCAAAATAGTTATATGCAACAAGTGGTCAACAAAGCAGTTAAATGCTTTGTTGACCACTGTTTTTTGCGGTTATATTAATTAATGCCTGCTGAACAACTTGA
>CAYJBU010000026.1:0-20244 GCA_964368155.1 uncultured Eubacteriales bacterium
TATCTTTAATCATTTGCCAGATTATTCTGGTCATTTCGTCTCCGTCCATTTCAACTAACGGGGTAGTCATCTTTATTCTTGCAAATTCCGACATTTTTTAATCTCCTTCAAACATTTAAAATTATTTTTTCACTATTATATTATCTAACATTGTCAGCTTTTTGTCAATGTTTTAGCAAAAAAATATTACATTATGTAAGAAAAATTAATTTATTGCTTGAAGAATTAACAAAAAAGTGTTATAATGCTATAAATAAAAAATAAATAATTGCATGTTTTCTTGGGATAATTATATTGAGGTGATTATTTTGAGAAATACAAAAAGTAAATATAAAAACGAAGAACCTATCGAAACAGAAGTAGAGTCAGAAGAGCAATTTTCCGAACCACAAACATCTAATGATGGTTTTGTAACAGTCAAAAAGGGGAGTTCCAACATTTTTTGTCTTACTATAATCGGACAGATTGAAGGACATTATATTTTGCCGTCACAGAACAAAACTACAAAATACGAGCATATAATTCCACAAATAGTAGAAATTGAGGAAAATCCTGAAATTGATGGGTTATTGGTGATTTTGAATACTGTCGGAGGAGATGTTGAGGCAGGTCTTGCAATCGCAGAACTACTTGCAGGTATGAAAAAACCTACTGTTTCCCTAGTTTTGGGTGGAGGACATTCAATAGGTGTTCCACTTGCTGTGTCTGCAAAGACTTCGTTTATTGCAAAGTCTGCAACAATGACAATTCACCCTGTGAGAATGAACGGGTTGATGTTGGGTGTGCCACAAACTCTTGAATACTTTCAAAGAATTCAAGATAGAATTACCAATTTTGTGATTGAAAATTCTTCGGTTAGTGAACATGAATTCATGAGATTAATTATGAACACACAAGAACTGGTCACCGATGTTGGTACTGTTTTAGATGGTGAACAAGCAGTAGAAATTGGACTTATTGATAAAGTAGGAACTTTAGCAGAGGCACTAAATTATTTAACATCGATGATTAGTCGTGAGAATAAGAAGAAAAATGTAAAGAAAAAGAACGTTAACAAGCGCAGTACAGGCAGAAAACTTTCCCGACTTTAATTTTAAAGTCGGAGGAGTTCCTCCTGAAAACAGCAGATTTTCGAAAGGATTGATTAAAATACATGGAGAAGAAGACTTCCACAAAAAGAACAAATAATTCTTCAAAAACTAAATCCTCAAAACAAACACGCAGTTCAGCTAGAAGTGAAAAATCAAAGGAGAAATCATCTGGACAGAGCAACCAAATGAGGGCGTTATATCTATTTGTTGCCTCGATTTTTCTTTTGTTTGTAATTTTCATTAAAGGTGAAAATGTTTGGTATTGGATACATAGTTTTGTTTTGGGACTTTTTGGATATTGGGCGATTGCGTGGCCCATTCTTATGTCATATGTCGCAATTATGACAACTCTTGAAAAGAAAGATGAAAAAATCGCAGGTAAAATAGGGTTGATTGTAGCTATAATATTTACTGTATGTGCTACTGCATTTTTCTATAATGGAATTGCGCTTGAACCGGATACTGATATTTTTACATTTATGGGAACGATGTATTCAGCAGGCATAGAAGGGATAGGCTCAGGTTTTATCGGAGCTATTTTAGCTGGTCCTTTGTCATCGCTTTTAGGTGCTGTAGGAGCACAAATTGTGTTGTATTTGATTTTGTTTTTGTCGGTAATGACACTTACTAATACGACGCTAGCAAAACTTTTTAAGGGCGTTGCAAAATCTGCAAAATATGCCTCGAATGAAATTAGCAATATTAAAGAAAAAAGAGAAGAAAAAAGGGACGAAAAGCGAGAAGTAGCAGTTAATAACAGAAAAATTGATATTGCGATGGATGACGATGTTAAAAAACAAAAAATGATTGAATATCATACGCAGTCTCCTAAATCTAATGAGAAGCTCGATAAACTTAACAAAGTATTTGGCATAGAACAAGATGAAGAACAGGCAAGTGAGGTGCAACAGCAAGAAAAGGCTGAAACTAGTGCAAACGACCACGGTTTGCATGAGAGCATAATGAAATTTGCTCAAAAACACAGCACCGAAAAAAAGGAAGAAGTTACTGTTAATGAAATTAGGACTAATCCAGTTTTTGAACCACATTCATCAGTTGTAACTCCTGTTAACACTCCTAAAACAAGTTTAGAAAATGCAACGAAAGCAGCAGAGGAATTCATCAAGAAAAAAGAAGAGAATGAGAAAAATGAGCTTGCGACCAGTGCTCAAATGGCGCTTTATGAAGAAAGCAAAAACAAGCCTTATACATATTGTTTCCCTCCAATTCACCTTTTGAAACCTTCTGTAAAATTGCAGGCTAGTGTTGAAACAGAGGAATTGCAGTCAAATGGACAAAAACTAGTTGATACACTTAATAGCTTTTCGGTTCAAACAAAAATTGTAGACATTTGCAGAGGTCCGTCCGTTACAAGATATGAAATTCAGCCAGCTGCTGGGGTTAGAATAAATAAAATCACGAATTTAGCAGATGATTTGGCACTGAATTTAGCAGCTGTAGGAGTTAGAATTGAAGCTCCGATACCTGGTAAAGCAGCAGTAGGGATTGAAATTCCAAACAAAAACAAAACAATTGTTAGAATGAGAGAATTGCTCGAGTCAAATCAATTTATTACTGCAAAAAGTAATCTTACAGTTATTTTGGGCAAGGACATCACTGGACTAACTCAAGTAGCTGACCTCGCAAAAATGCCACATACACTTATCGCAGGAACTACAGGTTCAGGTAAATCGGTGTGTATAAATTCATTGATAATTAGCCTGATTTATAAATCAAGCCCTGACGATGTAAGATTTTTGATGATTGACCCAAAAGTTGTTGAGCTTGGAATTTATAATGGAATTCCACACTTGTTAGTGCCTGTTGTTACAGACCCAAGAAAAGCTGCAGGAGCACTAGCTTGGGCAGTGACTGAAATGCTTAACAGATATAAATTATTTGCTTCTTTTAATGTAAAAGATTTAGCTGGTTATAATGCACTTGCTAAACTCAACAACTATAAGGATGAAAATGAGCAACCGATGTTGAAAATGCCACAGATTGTTATTATTATAGATGAGTTGGCAGATTTAATGATGGCAGCACCAAATGAAGTTGAAGATTCTATATGTCGTTTAGCGCAAATGGCAAGGGCTGCTGGGATGCATTTAGTTGTTGCAACACAAAGGCCTACTGTTGATGTTGTTACAGGACTTATCAAAGCGAATATCCCAAGTAGGGTTGCCTTTGCAGTTTCATCTGCTATTGACTCTAAAACAATTTTAGACGGAGCAGGAGCTGAAAAATTATTAGGACAAGGAGATATGTTGTTTTCTCCTGTTGGAAGTCAAAAGCCACAGCGTATTCAAGGTTGTTTTGTCACTGAAAGTGAAATTGAAGCAGTGGTTGACTTTATTAAAACTGCAAGGGTTATTGAATATGATCAACAAATAATCGACGACATCGAAAAAAATGCTATTGTAGATACTTCAAAACAGGACAAGGATGAAGATAGCGGTTTTTCTGATGATCCAATGATGGAAGAAGCAATTAAATGTGTAATGGAGGCAGGTCAGGCTTCGACTTCACTATTACAAAGGAGGTTGCGTTTGGGTCATGCTAGAGCTGGCAGATTGATTGATCAAATGGCTGACATGGGTGTAGTTGGACCATATGAAGGGTCAAAACCTAGACAACTGTTGATGACATATCCACAGTGGTTAGAACGCAATATGCAAAGGCAAGATGAACCGAAAGATACAACTGCCGATTAAAACTGCATTGGTAATACTTGGTATTTTTATCTTAGCATTAAGTATTACCACACAGGGGCAAGAATTTTGGACTTTAACATCAAAGTTTTTAGGAGTATATTCACGAGATAAAATATCTGAAGAGAATGACTTTATCATACACTTTTTGGATGTCGGGAAAGCTGACTGCGCTTTGATAGAGAGTGTTTACGGTAACTTTTTGATTGACGGGGCTATTCCTACTTATGAAGACTATATTCTATCTTATGTAAAAAAGAGAAAAATTGAAGAGTTAGACGCAGTTTTTATTTCTCATTTTGATTATGACCACTACAGTGGGCTTATCCCTTTGATGAATGAAATTCCAATTAAATCAATATATGCTAACATTTCTGGCGAGGGTGGATATAGTTTTGGTGAGTTCATAGACTTGGCTGACAAAAAGGGAATAGAGATTATTCAAATTGGAGTTTCAGATGTTTTGAGCTTTGGTGAGATAAATATTGATGTTCTCTCGCCCAACAGAGAATATGAAACTTCTAATGAAATGTCAGTAGTTATGAAAATGACTTTCAGAGATTTTTCTGCGCTGTTTACCGGAGATTTAGAGTATGAGGCTTTAGAAGATATTATAAGTTTAGAGAACGCTTTGAAGTCCACTGTATTAAAAGTTCCTCATCATGGAAGTAAAAATGGTATGAATGAGGAGTTTTTAGAATATGTTGACCCTGTTGTTTCAGTTATTTCAGCGGGGGACAATGCATCAAATTTGCCTTCCAAAGAGGCAGTGAAGCTTTTAGAAGATTATACCTATTTTCACACACATTCTGACAGAACGATAATAGTCTCTACAAACGGAGACGGAAAAATGATTATTTCAACACAGGAGAAAACATATGAAAAAACTTATAATTGACAGATTTGACGGTATTTATTATTTTTGCAGCGACAAAGAAAAAAAGTTTTTTGCGATTGAAGCAAAAGAAATGCCCAAAGAAGCAAAAGTTGGAAACACTATTCAAATAGACGATGACGGCAAAATTACAGTATTAGAATAAAAGGGACTTTTAACAATGATAGGAATAGTGTATAACAAAGTGAAATATCTGATTAGATGCATAATACACATGGATTATAAGAGCCTTTTTGACACAGTGGGAAAGGTTCATAAAATCACAAAAAAGAACAGAATAGGTTTGTTTTTTGATGTTGTTAATTGTGGTATTAAGTACGGTGCAGGCTATAAAGATTATTTGCTGTGCGAATTTTTTAATTTAAACAAAGCACAAAGAGAAACCTATGTAACTAGAGGAATTAATAATACAATTTCAAAGTTGATGAACCAAAAAGGATACTATGATATTTTTTATAATAAACATATTTTGTATGACAGATTTAAAAAATTTATCAACAGAGATTGGCTTTATGTTCCGAAAGGAACAAAAGAGGATTTTGTTAATTTTATGGAGAAAAAAGATGTGGTTATAATAAAACCATCGGACGCCACTTGCGGAGTAGGTGTTGATAAACTCTATAAAAAAGATTTCAAAGATATTTCTGAGATGTATGATTATGTTATGAAACAGGATAACAGTATTGTAGAAGATGTGATTGAGCAAAACGAGTTTATTAACCAAATCAATGGTAATTCGGTTAATACTTTGAGGATTGTAACTATTTTCAGTGAAGGTGAATCACATATTATCTATGCGTTTATTAGGATTGGAAACAGCGATAGACCTGTTGATAACATCAACGCAGGCGGAATGTGCGCGCCTATTAACATTGAAACAGGTGTTATTGAGCACGTTGGATATGACAAAGACAGAATTACCTATGAAAAGCACCCTAAAACTGGATTTCCGATTAAAGGGACTAAAATTCCTCTTTGGGAAGAATGTAAGCAAATGGCACTCGATTGCGCTAAAGTAATCCCTGAAATGGGATATTTGGGGTGGGATGTCGCTGTTACGCCTACTGGTCCTGTTTTGGTTGAGGGTAATGAGTTTCCGGGACATGATATCTTGCAAATGCCACCACATGTTCCTGATAAAATCGGCATGTTGCCACAATTTAAAAAGTACGTTAAGGGCTTATAGAGCTTGGGGAAAATCTGATACTAGGTTAGTGTTAGTAAGGTTATTTAGGGGGAAGAAATGAAAACAGGTTTAACATCAGTAACTTTTAGAAAAAAAACAGTAGAAGAAATAATCGAATGCACAAAAAAAGCAGGGCTAAAAGGAGTTGAATGGGGCGGAGATGTTCATGTTCCTTGCGGTGAGATAAACACAGCTCATAAAGTGAGAAAGATGACTTTAGAAGCAGGGTTGGAAATCCTATCATATGGCTCATACTTCAAAGCGTTAGACGAGGATTTTTCAGTGGTGCTTGATACTGCAGTAGCATTAGGTGCGCCAATTATCAGAGTTTGGGCGGGCAACGAAACTCCTTCAAATATCTCTGATAACTCCTTTGAGCTTTTGGTTTCAAGATTACAAAGTGCAGGAGAGCTGGCAAAAAAAGCAGGAGTAGTCATTGCGCTGGAATATCACAGAGGGACTATGACAGAAACGATAGAGGGTGCGTTGAAACTACTCGAGGCTGTAAACTCAGACGCAGTGAAAACATATTGGCAACCTAATCCTGAAATATCTGTTGATGAGCATCTAGTAGAAATTGAAAAACTTCGTGAATACATAGTTGGTATACATGTTTTTAATTGGTTACAAGACGGAACTAGATGTCTTCTTGAAGAAGGAGAAAAAACTTGGAAAAAATACCTTGGTAAAATTGAGGGTATTTATCCAAATTTAATATTGGAATTTGTTAAAAAAGAGGAAGATAATAATTTTTATCAAGACGCTGTAACACTTATCAGATTGAATGACTCTACACTTAAAAAAGCAATTTTTCTTTGTGGTGGAGACAGAATTCATAGTGTCTACAATAATGAAATTAGAGAAATTTTAAACACAAGGTTTGCTTTGTCAGACGAGGTTATCACCGAGCAGAAACTTTTTGAAAAAATGGGCGAATTCTCTGAAGTGGAATATGTTTTTAGTACTTGGGGAATGTTAAAAATTTCTGAAAAAGACATAAAAGAATATCTACCAAGTTTGAAAGCTGTTTTTTATGGAGCTGGTTCTGTGCAAGGTTTTGCAAAGGAGTTTTTGAATTGTGGTGTGAGAGTGTTCAGCAGTTGGGGAGCAAATGCAATTCCTGTTGCAGAAAACACAATCGCACATATTCTGCTTGCAAACAAAGGTTTTCATCAATGTTTAGATAAACACAGAAAGAAAGATAGACATGCGTCTCATGAATTTTCTTGCAGTCACCCCGGCAACTATGACACAAAAGTCGGAATTTTAGGAGCTGGAATGATTGGAAGAAAAGTGATGGAGTTTTTGAATAATTTCCGTCTTGATATATTGGTGTACGACCCATTTGTATCAGAAGATGTGCTGAATACATACGGTGCTAAAAGAGCAGATTTAGAGACTGTTTTCGCAGATTGTCAAGTTATATCAAATCATCTTGCAAACTTGCCTGCAACTGTGGGAATATTAGATTATAAGTTGTTTTCTAAAATGAAAGATAATGCTACTTTTATTAACACTGGTAGAGGGGCGCAAGTAGTTGAAGATGATTTAATATTAGCTATGCAACAATGTCCAAACAGGACAGCAGTTTTAGATGTAACTTTTCCTGAACCACCTAAGCCTGATAGTTTGCTTTGGGATTTACCAAATGTGTTTATGACTCCACATATTGCAGGAAGTAAGAATAACGAGCTTGCAAGAATGGGTGAGTATATGCAATTAGAAGCGTTTAGACTTTTAGAAGGAGAAGAAAATATATACGAGGTTGTTTTGGAAATGCTTAAAACAATGGCGTAATCAAGTTTTTTAATAGTGCATGCGTTATTTTTAGTTAGTTTTAAGAGATATTCTTAGATTTTACTAACAATTATAATGCATGCACTATTTTTAATTATATAATATATACTAATTATATAATATATACTAATTATATAATATATACTAATTATATAATTGCATTGTAAGATTTCAATGGTATTGTATTGGTTGTGGTTAAATAAATTATAGAAATTGTTAAATGTTGTTTAGTGGAATTAATGTACTATATAGGTGAAAAACTTGACACTTTTCATTAATTTATGTATACTAGAGAGTGAGTATAACAATAAATATTTTGGAGGTCAACATGAAAAAACTATACACAATTAACACAGTGAATTCTTTTATGGATATTATATTTAATCCATTTGGAAAACCTTTTGCTGATTCAAAAGATGATTTGGAAATTTATAACATCATGGATGACAGTTTGCTAAAAGATACTTTGGCAGCTGGAGGAGTTACTCCTAATATCAGCACTAGAATGTTGGATTATGCAAAAACAGCAGAGGCTAGTGGAGCAGATGCGATTTTGGTTACTTGTACATCTGTAAACATGGCGACTGCTGCGATAAGACCTTTTTTGAATATTCCGATTTTGAACATCGAAGAGCCAGCGGCTGTTGCAGCAGTTGAAGCAGGCAAAAAAATCGGTGTATTAGCAACACTTCCAACCAGTCCAGAGGCAATTGGTAGAGTTATAGTTCAAAAAGCGGCAGAAATGGGCAAAGAAGTTGAAATTATAAACAGAGTTGCAGAGGGTGCTTTTGACGTGCTTTCAAGTGGAGACAGAGCGAAACACGACGAAATGGTTAATGCTGAATTATATAAACTTGCAAAAGAAGTTGATGTAATTGTTTTTGCGCAAATTTCTATGAGTTTGCTAAACCATGAGGAAGTTGAAGTTCCTGTAGTAAAAATAGGGACATCTGGTTTCCAAAAAATCTATGACATGATTTGATTGAAAAAATAGAAAGGTGAAATCGCTTGTTGATAATTTTTTTGTACCTCAAGTGATGAAGTCAAAAAATGAATAAATCAGAAATGCTAAAAAGTAAATCAAAAGAAGTTAAAACTACTCTTTTGAAAATGATACATACAGCTAGGTCGGGACATCCAGGTGGGTCGCTTTCTGCTGCGGACTTAATGACAGTGCTTTATTTTGACGAAATGAATATAGACTCTAAAAACCCAAAGTGGGAAGATAGAGATAGATTTGTTTTGTCTAAAGGACATGTTTGTCCTGTGTTATACACTTGCCTTGCGCTGCGCGGATATTTTGATGTAGAAGTATTAGATACACTCAGAAAAGAAGGCTCGATTTTGCAAGGGCACCCTGATATGAAAAAGTGTCCAGGCATTGATATTTCCACAGGCTCGCTAGGTCAAGGTTTGAGTGTCGCAGTAGGAATGGCAATTGCAGGAAAAAGAGATGGAAAAAGTTATAGAGTCTTTTCTATGGTTGGAGACGGAGAGTCGAATGAGGGTCAAATTTGGGAAGCTCTTGAAACAGCTGCAAAATACGAACTGGACAATCTGGTGGTGATTGTTGATAATAACGGATTGCAAAATGATAACATTTGTGAAGTTGTTATGCCGCTTGGCAATTATCAGAATAAATTTGAGGCTTTTGGATGCGATGTTTATTCAATTGATGGTCATAACATTGACGAAATTTTGAATGCTTTTGAGCAAATTAAGAATAAGACTAATAAAAAGCCGAGCTGTATTCTAGCGAAAACTGTCAAAGGAAAAGGCGTTTCCTTTATGGAAAATGTAGTCGCTTGGCACGGGACAGCACCTAATGATGAGGAACTTGAGATAGCTCTAAAAGAAATAGAGGAGGCAGTGTTATGAGTGGTAAAAACAAAATAGCCGCCACCAGAGATGCATATGGCGATGAGATATTGATTTTAGGTAAAGAAAATCCTAATATTTATGTAGTTGACTGTGATATTGGAAAATCTTGTAAAACTGTTGAATTTTCTAAAGAATTGCCAATGCAACATATTAACGTAGGAATTGCAGAACAAAATGCTTGTGGCGTTGGAGCGGGACTTGCAACCTGTGGGAAAATCCCCTTTGTCACAACTTATGCTGTTTTTGGAAGCATGAGAATGTGTGAGCAGATTAGACAAGAAGTATGCTATACTAATCTTAATGTAAAGATTGCTTGTTCGCACGGGGGATTAACTCCTGCAAATGACGGTGCTAGTCATCAAGGAATAGAAGACATGGGTATTTTAAGAACTATTCCGAATATGACAGTAGTTATGGGCTGTGATTATTATTCTACAAGAAAACTTGTTAGAAAAGCAGCTGAAATGCATGGAGCGGTGTATCTAAGGTTTACTCGTGACCCTGTTCCTTGTATTTACAATGGTGATGAAGAATTTGAGATTGGCAAAGCTTATAATCTTCGTGGTGGTGACGATGTGACAATCATTGCAAACGGCGATATTATGAACTTGGCTATTGAAGCACATGATGAACTTAAACTTTGTGGAATTAATGCAGCAGTTTTGGATATGCACACAATTAAACCGATTGATAAAGAAGCAGTGCTAAAAGCAATTGAAATAAATGGTAAAATTGTTACTGTTGAAGACCATAACATAATTAATGGGCTTGGTAGCGCTGTCAGTGAGATTGTTGCAGAAGAAGGAAAGGGAAGAGTTATTCGAATTGGGATAAGAGACCAGTTTGGTGAATCAGCTCCTTATGAAAAACTTCTTGAAAAAAATGGAATTACTACTGCTGAGATTGTGAAGTCATGCAAAATGCTTTTGGGTAGATAATATTTAATGTGAAAGGAACATAAGTATGAAAATTGTTATTTTAGATGGATATACAGAAAATCCCGGTGATTTGAGTTGGGAGGGATTTGAAGCATTAGGTGAATTAACTGTTTATGATAGAACTCCTGCAGATAAAGTTGCCGAAAGAATTGGCGATGCAGAAATAGTTATAACTAATAAAACAGTGTTGAGTGCAGATATTATCAATTCTTGCGAAAAAATTCGCTATATCGGAACTCTTTCAACAGGGTACAATGTTATTGATACTGATGCAGCAAAAGCTAAAAATATTCCTGTATGCAATATACCTACATATGGTACTTCAGCAGTGGCACAGTTTGTGTTTGCTCTTTTGCTTGAAATTTGCCACAGAGTCCAAAACCACAGCGACAGTGTGTATAATGGTGATTGGACAAATTGTGTGGATTTCTGCTATTGGAATAATCCTTTGATAGAGCTTGCAGGCAAGAAAATTGGTATTGTTGGTTTTGGTAGAATTGGAATTGCTACTGCTAAAATTGCAAAAGGTTTTGGAATGGATGTACTAGCTTATGATGAATACCAAAGTGATGAGGGTAAACAAATTGCTACTTACGTTACATTAGAAGAATTACTCTCTCAATCTGATGTTGTGTCCTTACATGTACCGCTGTTTCCAGAAACTCAAGGCATGATTAATAAGGATAGCCTTTCTAAAATGAAAAAAACCGCTATATTAATCAACACTTCAAGAGGTCCTTTAATAGTAGAAGAAGATTTGAAAGAAGCGTTGAACAATGATGTTATTTATGCTGCAGGGGTAGACGTTGTTTCCACAGAGCCAATACTTGAGGGTAATCCACTTTTAAAAGCAAAAAATTGTATCATTACTCCTCACATTGCTTGGGCGCCAAAGGAAAGTCGTGCTAGACTTATGAATATTGCAGTAGATAATCTGAAAGCGTTTCTAGCTGGAAATCCAACAAATATCGTTAATAAATAATTTTTTATTCTGACTTGTTCACACACTTGACTAAATTGAGATTTTGTGCTAAAATACCTATAGATTAGTAGCAAGGAAACAAAAGTATGAAGTTAAAAATTTCATACGGCAAGTTTGTGTGGTCATCTTTTGGTTTTATGTGTAAGGTGAGTTTTAGATGATGTTTTCACAAACGGTGTGGGTTGCAAGAAAGGAAAGATTATATATGAAGCGTATATTAACAGTTGAAACAAAGAATTTGAAAGATAGTTGCAAAAAAGGCGGTTGTGGCGAATGTCAAACATCTTGCCAATCTGCATGCAAAACTTCTTGTGGTGTTGCTAACCAAAAATGCGAAAGCAAAAACAAGTAGTTTGTGTAATTTTAATGAGAAAACCGCCTGTTACATGATTGGTGACGGCGGTTTTTTTGCGAGATATTAGTTAATTGAAAGGAAAGTCACATAATACTAATTTTTCAAAATGCAGATTTTAGTTAGATTACTGTGGCATTAATAAAGAATGATACATCAATATAAACTTGGGTGTTATAATATAGTTATCGACGTTGGTAGCGGTTCGGTTCACGTTGTGGACGAAGTTGCCTATGATATTATTGAAATGTTTGAAGAAAAGTCAAGTGAAGAAATAACAAATTTCATACTTGAAAAATATACAGATAGAGAAGATATAACTGCAGAAGAAGTTAAGCTATGTTTAGAGGATATTAATGAACTAAAGCAAGCAGAAAAACTTTTCGCAGATGAAGAATACATAAGAACTGCAGTGGATTTTAAAGAAAAAAATGACGTAGTTAAAGCATTGTGCTTGCATGTTGCACACACTTGCAATTTGAATTGCAGTTATTGCTTTGCTAGTCAAGGTAAATACAAAGGCGAAGACGCCATAATGAGCTATGAAGTCGGGAAAAGAGCGTTTGATTTCTTGATTGAAAATTCAGGAACTAGACGTAATCTGGAGGTTGACTTTTTCGGTGGCGAACCTTTGATGAATTTTGAAGTGGTGAAAAAACTCGTAGCTTATGCGAGGTCGATTGAAAAACAACACGGAAAGAACTTTAGATTTACTCTTACAACAAATGGCATTTTGATAGATGATGACGTTATTGATTATGCCAACAAAGAAATGGATAATGTAGTATTGAGTTTGGACGGAAGAAAAGAGGTTCATGACCGTTTTAGAGTAGATTATAAAGGCGAGGGAAGTTACGACAAAATTTTACCCAAATTTAAAGATTTAGTAGACAAAAGAGGCGATAAAGGTTATTATATTAGAGGTACATTTACACACGAAAATGTAGATTTTACGAATGATATTTTTCACATGGCTGATTTAGGTTTTAAAGAGCTAAGCATGGAACCTGTTGTGTGTGCTGAAAACGATCCTCATGGTTTTAGTGAAGAAGACAAAGAGAAGTTATTGGAGCAATATGAAATTCTAGCTTTTGAGATGATTAAAAGGGAAGAAGAGGGAAATCCTTTTACTTTTTATCACTATATGTTGGATTTAACTGAAGGCCCGTGTATTTATAAAAGAGTTAGTGGCTGTGGGGCAGGAAGTGAATATTTTGCTGTTACCCCTAACGGAGATTTATATCCATGTCATCAATTTGTAAGTGATAAAAACTACCTTATGGGAAATATTTGGACAGGCATAAAAGCTAAAGATAGACAAGCAGAGTTCAAATCATGTAATGTTTATTCACGCGCGGAATGTAGGAATTGCTGGGCAAAACTATATTGTGCTGGTGGCTGTGCTGCTAATGCATATAATGCGAGTGGTGACATTAAAGGTATATACAAGTTTGGTTGTGACATTTTTAAAAAGCGCATGGAATGTGCAATAATGCTACAGATTAACAGAATGACAAAAAAATAACTATTTTAATTGATTTGTTCAATTAAATATGGTATAATCATGTTTAGTAATGATTTTTTAAGTTCGACAAGGAGAAATTATATGAAAGTATCTGAAATTATTGATATTTTAAAGGCAGAAGTTATCGTTGAAGGTGATATGAAACAAGAAGTTAAGACTGCTTGCGGAAGTGACATGATGAGCGATGTTCTTGCATTTGTTAAAGATCAATCTGTGCTTTTGACAGGACTGATGAATCCACAAATAGTACGTACTGCGGAAATGATGGATATGCATTGTATTGTTATTGTCAGAGGCAAAGCAGTAAATGAAAAAGTAGTGGAATTGGCACAAGAAAAAAATATCACACTTCTTGCGTCACCATACAGAATGTTTACCGCTTGTGGTCTGTTGTATTCTAACGGACTGAGAGGCGGATGCGAAGCGTGAAAATTTAACTTTTCATGCTCAATTTAATTTTGGGAAAGGTTAAAGCTATATTAAGTTAATTAGTGTGGCGTGGTCATTTAATGAGTATATTAGAATTAAAATATGAAGTTCCCGGAGACGATTTCACAAGAGCGGGAGAAGCGTCTAGTGATGTTAAACACAAACTTAAGAAAATTGGATTTGATTCAGAGGCGATTAGAAGAGTTGCAATTGCAATGTATGAAGGCGAGATAAATATGGTTATTCACGCAAATGGCGGAGAAGCAATAATCGACATCGACCCCGATAAAGTTGTGATTATTTTAAAAGACACAGGACCCGGGATTGAAGATGTAGAAAAAGCTATGCAAGCAGGATTTTCTACTGCTCCTGATAATATACGTTCGCTTGGTTTTGGTGCTGGAATGGGACTTCCTAACATGGAAAGATATTCTGACGAAATGAAGATAGAGTCCACTGTCGGAGTGGGGACTACAGTTACAATGACTATAAAAGCGTAAACTAGTATTGAAAAGTATATTTTATGTCTGACCTTTTATTTTAAGGAATTCTAGGTCGTGATTTTAGTATTTGAAAGGTGGTGAGTGACATGGAATATTACCACTCTGTTACACTTGATGAAGACAAGTGTAAGGGTTGTACTAACTGCATAAAGAGATGTCCAACAGAAGCTATTAGGGTTAGAGACGGCAAGGCGAGAATTTTGTCGGAACGCTGTATTGATTGTGGGGAATGTATAAGAATTTGTCCCCATCACGCGAAAAGAGCAAAATATTCAACGCTTAAAGTGTTAAATGATTTTAAGTATAAAATAGCTTTACCAGCACCCTCTTTGTATGGTCAGTTTAATAATCTTGATGATGTTGATTATGTTTTAAATGGGCTTATAAAATTGGGTTTTGATGATGTTTTTGAGGTTTCTGCAGCAGCTGAATTGGTTAGCGATGCAACAAGAAGTTTGATGAATGATGGATTACTTAAAAAACCTGTGATAAGCTCTGCTTGTCCAGCGATAGTAAGATTAATTAGAGTTCGATTTCCTGATTTGTGCTCGCATGTTTTACCGTTGAATTCTCCAATGGAAGTTGCAGCTGAAATTGCCAAAAAACGAGCAATGGAAAAAACTGGGCTTAAAGAAGAGGATATTGGGTGTATATTTATTAGTCCATGTCCTGCAAAAATAACTGATATAAATGTTCCAATTAGCAAGGCGAAGTCCTCAGTTGATGCAGCAATAGCGATAAGTGAAATTTTTCCAAAACTTTCTAGCAAAATGGATAAACTTACCGAGCTTGAACCAATTGCTAAATCGGGAATTATTGGAGTTAGCTGGGCTACAAGCGGAGGCGAAAGTGTTGCACTTATTAAAGAAAAATATCTCGCAGCTGATGGAATTGAGAATGTTATTAAAGTTTTAGAGGATATTGAAGACGAGAAAATTCAAGATTTAGATTTCATCGAGTTGAATGCCTGTACTGGTGGGTGTGTTGGCGGAGTACTGTGTGTAGAAAATCCGTTTATTGCAAAGGTGAGAATTAAAAAAATTAGAAAATATCTGCCTGTGTCTCAAAACCATTTAAGCGGAGACGACAATTCAAGAAAAAGCATGGATTGGGAAAAATCTTTGGAATTTTCCGATGTTTTGACCCTTTCTAAAAACATCAGAGAAGCAATGGAGATGCTTATTCAAATTCAAAACATTGAAGAGAGTTTGCCTGGTCTTGATTGTGGAGCATGTGGAAGCCCCACTTGCAGAAGTTTTGCAGAAGATGTGATAAAAGGTAATTGCACTAAATTAGATTGTGTATTTTTGTTAAAGGAAAAAATGGAAAAAGAGTTAAACGGAGGTTGAGCACTATGTTAGCCTGTGATATTGCAGAAAAATTGGGATTTAAACTGCTTGCAGGAGATGAAAGTGAAGGCAGAGAAGTTAAAGAACTTTACACTTGTGATTTGTTGAGTTGGGTGATGGGGCGTGCAAAAGCTGATTCAATGTGGTTCACTGTCATGGGTAACTTGAACGCCATCGCAGTAGCAGCATTAGCTGATATAAGCGCTATTGTTTTAGTCGAAGGGTCTACTTTAGACGATGATGCAAAAGAGCGTGCAAATCAACGTGGTATATGTGTATATTCATGCAACTTAGACTGTGTGAGTGCGATTTTAAAAGTAAATGAAATCTTATAGTTACGATTTACATATTCACTCATGCCTTTCCCCTTGCGGAGATATGGATATGACTGTGAATAATATAGTTAACATGGCTGCATTAACTGGCTGTGATATAATTGCATTGACTGATCATAATACATGTAAGAATGTTCCTGCAGCAATGAAAATTGGGGAAAGCGTTGGAGTGGTTGTCGTTCCTGGGATGGAACTTTGTACATCAGAAGAAGTTCATGTCGTGTGTCTGTTTGAGTCGCTAGAAGGTGCGATGGCTTTTGATGAATACGTTTATGAGCGAATTCCCGACATTAAAAACGATGAAGCTGTTTTTGGTAGCCAAGCCATATTAAATGAAGAAGATGAAATAGTCGGAAAAGTTGATAAACTGCTTGTTACTTCAGCGGATATTGCGCTGTGGGAATTAACAGATATTTTATCCGATTTTGGTGGTGTAGCGATACCTGCTCATATTGATAGAGACTCATACAGCGTCTTGTCCAGCCTTGGTGAGATACCGACCGATTGTGGCTTTAAGTATGTAGAGATAAGAGATAAGTCAAGAGTAGAAGAGTTAAAAGAAGAGTACCCATATCTGAATGAGTTGAATATATTGCACGACTCTGATTCACATTACCTAGAAAATTTTCCAGAGGGTTATGAAAAGATAGAGTTGGAAAGTTTAAGCGTTAAGTCTTTGATAGATAAAATTCGCGATATATAAAGGCTGTGTCCTTTTTTATATATTATTATAGCTGTGGAAGCTGCAGAATAGGAGTAATTTTATAAGTATGAGGATTTTTAATTTTTCAGCGGGCCCGTCAATGTTACCGGAGACCGTACTAGCAAAAGCTGCATCAGAAATGTTGGATTATCAAAATTCGGGGCAATCCGTCATGGAGATGTCACATCGTTCAAAAGTCTATGATAAAATAATAAAAGACTGCGAATCACTTTTAAGAGAGGTGATGAATATTCCGGATAACTACAAAGTATTGTTTCTACAAGGTGGAGCTTCGTCTCAATTTGCGATGATTCCGCTAAATCTTATGAAGAACAAAAAAGCTGATTACGTTATCAGTGGACAATTCTCAGGTAAAGCTTGGGAAGAAGCAGCAAGATTTGGAGACTGTAAAGTAGTAGCTACTTCTAAAGGAGAGAATTTTTCTTGCATACCTGCTTTAGATAAAGATAATTTCACTAAAGATGCTGATTATTTTCATATTTGTTTTAACAACACAATATATGGAACAAAGTTTGCTGAAATACCTGACACAGGAGCAGTTCCGCTTGTTGCAGATGTTAGCTCATGTATTCTAAGTGAGCCTATTGATGTAAGTAAGTTTGGCGTTTTATATGCCGGTGCTCAAAAAAACATGGCACCAGCAGGACTTACAGTGGTGATAATCAGAGAAGATTTGATTTGCGAGCCAGTGGAGAATACTCCAACCATGTTTTCGTATAAAACTCACGTAACAAATGATTCTATGTATAATACTCCACCTACATATGCTATTTATATGTGTAAATTAGTGTTGGAATGGATAAAAAATGACATCGGTGGTCTTTTGAAAATGAAAGAGCACAACGAGAAAAAATGCAATTTATTATACGATTTTCTTGATAATTCAAAATTATTTAGAGGGTGTGCAAAAAAAGAAAATCGCTCATTAATGAATGTTACATTTGTGACAGGAAATGAAGAGTTAGATAATAAATTTGTAAAAGAGGCGACTGCTTCTGGGTTTGAAAATCTAAAAGGTCACAGAAGTGTTGGCGGTATGAGAGCATCAATATATAATGCAATGCCAATTGAAGGTGTTGAAAAATTAATATTATTTATGAAAAAATTTGAGGAGGAAAATGTATAATGTACAAAATTACATGTTTGAACAACATCAGCGAGAAAGGAACCGATAGGCTATCTGCTGCAAAGTATGAAGTAGGTGCAGAAATCGGTGAAGCACAAGGAATTTTAGTTCGTTCCGCATCAATGCACCACATTGATTTTTCTAACAATTTGCTAGCAATTGCTAGAGCGGGTGCAGGGGTAAACAATATTCCTTTGGAAAAATGTAGCGATGAGGGAGTTGTAGTATTTAATACTCCGGGAGCAAATGCAAATGCAGTGAAAGAACTTGTTCTTACCGGATTGCTTTTATCTTCAAGAAAAATTATTGAGTCAGCACAATGGGTGAAAACTCTTAAAGGCGAAGGAGAAAATGTTCCTGCTTTAGTAGAAAAAGGAAAAAGCCAATTTACAGGACCCGAGCTACAAGGAAAAACGATTGGAGTAATCGGACTTGGAGCAATTGGTGTTTTAGTTGCTAATGCCGCTAGTTCATTGGGAATGAGAGTTCTTGGTTTTGATCCATATCTTTCAGTTACAGCAGCGTGGAGACTTTCTAGATCTATAGTTCCAGCAAAAGACATTAATCAAATTTATGCAAATTGCGATTATATTACACTTCATGTTCCACTAACAAAAGGAACAAAAGACTTAGTGAATTATGATAGCATTAAACTCATGAAGGACGGAGTTAGAATTCTTAACTTCTCAAGAGGTGAGTTAGTTAACTCGCAAGCAGTAAAAGATGCAGTTCAAGCAGGAAAAGTTGCTGCATATGCAACCGATTTCCCAGATGATGATTTGCTTGATGTAGAAGGCGTTATTGCAATTCCTCATCTAGGTGCTTCTACACCTGAATCAGAAGATAACTGTGCTGTTATGGCAGTTGATGCAATGAGAGATTATCTTGAAAATGGAAATATCTCAAATTCTGTTAATATGCCTGCTATCAGTCTCGGTAGATTACCTGGATGCAAGAGAGTTTGTGTTATTCATAAAAACCAACCACATACAATTGCTACTTTTGCTACATTCTTTGGAGAGAAAAATGTTAACATTGAAAATATGTTGAGTAAAGCACTTGGTGGATATGCTTATACAATTCTTGATGTTAAAGGTGACATTGAGCAAGATCATGTTGATGAACTAGTGAAAATGGAACCAATTATCAAAGTTAGAGTTATTGTTTAATAACTGTGTTTGAATAGGGAGTGTGGTCATTTTATGAAGAATAAGGTGCTACTGGTTCTTGCAGTTATTTTAGGATTTTCTATTATTGGCTCGTTATTGTATTTAGCTTTGACTATTGCAGGAGTCGTTTTGAAAATTGCTTTGTGGATTGCATTGGCTGCAGTTATTTACTATATTTTTGTTACAGCTAAGAAAAATATGAAGTAATTGTTTTCAAACATTAATTTTTACAGATAAACAAGTAAAAAAACAGGGATTATTCTTAAATCAAGCTTAACTTGAAATAGGATAATCCCTGTATGTTTTCGGTTATTTTTCTAGACCAATTCTGCTCCAATCAAAAAGTTCACCGGGGTCGGTCTTTCCGGGGGTATATTCATCGTGTCCCAAAATATGATTACGATCAAAAACTATGTTTTCGTTGCGTTCTAAAATATCAGTGATAAGTTCGTCTAGCGCTTCGTATTGTTCTTCGGTATAACCAATATTTTCTTCAGGTATATTGTTGTAAGTCTCTTCATGAAGATACATCTGCATTTCTTCGTATGTGCCTATAGCTAAAATCTCAATACCTATTGAAAAATTGTTCAATTTGTTTGTGTAAATTTCGTTGTTATCCCATTCTCCCTCTCCTGCGTGATATGCTACTCGATTTTCATCAACTAGTAGATATATTTCGCCATCACGGTCGATAACATAGTGAGCAGAAACACCATAATCTAAGAAGATATTTTTAATATCCTCGAATTCGTATGGTGAATCAGGAGTAGCAACGACGTTGCTCATAAAATGAAGAACAATATGCGTGATGTCTTCGGTTCTCTCCCTTGAATTTTCGTCTGGTAGGAGATCCTCGGTTATCTCAACTGTGGATACATACTCATCTAGAAATTCAGGAATTGACGACTGTGCTTCACTAGATTCTGTCGTTTGCACTACAGAAGAGTTTTCTTCGGGAGAAGATGGGGTAGACTCTAAAGGTCCAATCGCAGTAGTAGCTTCGTTGTACATCAAGCTACAAGCGGTTAATAAAACTACAGTGAATAATGCCGTAACTAGAAATTTTAATGTTTTTTTCAAAGTAAAATCTCCTTGATGATTAATAAAGTATCAAGATAAGCCATGAAATTTGCTCTGTGAACGAATTTTACAACAAACGCTTTGCGTTTGTAGGGGCGTCCCTACAATATCTATTTCAGTTTAGCCGAGCTCATGTAATCCGAACCCGTTTTAAAAGTACTCTGTGGGCTT
>CAYJBU010000027.1:0-14019 GCA_964368155.1 uncultured Eubacteriales bacterium
TTCGGGTACTGCGTTCGCTTGCTGTTTTTGCCAAAAAGCTGGTAAATCGCTATTCGTAACTGGGATTGGGTCTACAATTGGTTGTGGCTCAACTACCACTGGCTCTGCAATAACTTCATCTATCATTTCAGAATTCGCCTCAGGTTGCGACTCTTGCTCTATTTCAATTTCTTCAACTACTTCTTCCAATTTTTTTCCACAAATATTGCAAAAAAGTGAATTTAAAGGCACTTGCGCATCGCACTCATCGCATAACTTTAGTCCTTTTTTCGCTAAATCTTTTCTCTTAATTGCACTGATTTTATCTTCAATTATGACTATTTCATTAATTAAGTCAGCAAAATTTTCATCATTATCTTCTCTGTGAATTTCAAGGTATTTTCGACCTATACTCAGCAGAATAGTATCTATTTTCTTATTTTCTTGAGTTATCAAACTGTCAATACTCGAATTGTTTGTGAATGATTGATTGTTATCATTATTAAAAAAAGCCATTTTTAACCCTCCAAATATAATAGATTATACGAAATAATCCTTAATTTTCTTTATAACTTGTTTGTCCTGTTCAGGGTTATCGCCCACTCCTGAACATTCAAATGAAAAGGTATCGTTGTATCCGATTTTCTTCAAATAAATCAAATCCGTTTCAAAAATTTCATCTATTCCAAGAATTGATGGGAAATTTCTCCCCAAAGTAGTAGCATAATGAACATGTGCTATCTGATCTGAAAATTCTAAAATTAAATCGTGATTTTCATTACCAACATTAAAATGGAAAAAATCTAATACGCATTTAATATTAGGGTGATTTAGCTCTTTGGTTAGCTTAGCAGTTTCTTCAAATGTTTCAAGAATATTGCTTTCTCTTTTATGTAGATGCTCCAGGCATAAAATAATATCATTCTTTTCACAAATGTCGCCTGCAAATCTAATGCAATCAACCAGTTGTCTTTTTGCCTCAGTTTTTGAAAATCCATATGGAACATTTCTCGAACCACCGCTACCTAGAACTATTCTTTTAACTCCAATTGAACCCGCTCTATTAATTGCTTTTTCCGCATACTCTTTAAAAATATGTTCGTTATAATTTTGACCTGTCATTGGGATTGAACCGGAGATAAACAAGTTAAGCGTAGGCACCTCAATTTTTTGTTCTTTAAGCAATGATGTTAGGTTATCAAATTCACCGTCTTCCAATTGTGCAATATTTGCCAATTGCATTTCCATATAGTCAAAACCATATTCCCTAAATAAATCCAATTTATCAATAAACAAATTGTTTTCATCATCTTTTTTAAAACCGCCGCACATTCCAATTCTCATAGTTACACCACCATCCTCATACTTTCTATTCAATCATTCTAAACATAGTTCATTTAATACACATTATATCAGATTATATATCATTTTTCAATATAATTTATGATTTTTTTGTATTAATATTGCCCTTTTAATACTGTTATTACCATATTTATTTCTGATTTCATCTTTCGCTTTTTCTAGCTCCATATCGCAATCAACATTTTTTTCATCAAATAGCGAATACTGCACATTGCATTCCTTGCTGAGTTTTTCTGCTCTAACACCTAAACTCCTAATTGGAGCAGTTTCCTTTGATAACTTGTAAAGCAAGTAGACTTTTTCAAAAATCTCTCCCGAAGAAGAGACAGAACTTGTTAATGTACAGCTTTTTTGATAGTATTCAAAATTGCTCCTTTTAATCGAAACCTGCAAGCTATTCGCCCAAAGTTTTTTCTCTCTAAGCCTTTGGGCTACTTGTTCTGACAATTCAAGCAACACTTTTTTAACGTCTTCTGAGCTTGTTATATCCTCTGCTAAAGTCGTGCTGTTCCCAATGCTTTTAAGTTCTCTTTCTCCTCCTAAAACAGGGGAGTTATCTATTCCATTTGCATAATTCCAAAGCATTTCTCCATTTTTGCCAAGTTCCCTTTTTGCCAATTCAAATGGTAACTCTGCAAGCTCGCCTATTTTACTCACACCGAATTTAAGTAAAGAATTCGCTGTGGATTTTCCAACGTAAAGCAATTCGGTAACAGGCAATTTCCACACGATTTCTTTGTAGTTTTCTTTTGTTATTTCAGTTAATGCATCTGGTTTATTATAGTCACTAGCAAGTTTTGCAAATACTTTATTAAAAGAAACACCAACAGAAACGGTGAGACCCAGTTCCTCTTTAATTGTCTTTCTAATCGCTTCGCCTATATCCTTAGCACTTCCAAACAAATCTTTGCTATTTGTTACATCAAGCCAGCATTCATCAATCCCAAAATTTTCAATTACATCAGTAAATCTGCTGTATATTTCAGTTGCTTTTTTTGAGAAAAATTCATATTTTTCATGGTGTGGAGGGACTAAAACCAAGTCAGGACATTTCCTTTGAGCTTGCCAAATCGCTTCAGCTGTTTTTACTCCGTACTCTTTAGCAATTTGATTTTTTGCCAAAATAATACCATGCCTTTTCTTCGCATCACCACACACAGCAAACGGTTTATCCTTCAATTCAGGCTTTGAAAGACCTTCTACAGAGGCATAAAAATTATTCATATCAACATGCAAAATATCCCTGTCCACAAACTCACCTCACTTGATAATATATAACTATATTATAGAACTGCCATATTGAAAAGTCAATATATAAGGACTACCTAAATAGTTAAATCAATTTTTTTTGATTTAACTATTGACATCACGTCCAAAATAATGTATGATTATGTCAATTCAAAAAATTTTGATATGAAAACATTCACATTTTTATAGAACGGAAAGGAAAAGGCATAATCTACACACTAATTACTATTAAAAATATGTGTAATAATTGTCTTGGTTTTTAAAATGATTTTTGACACAAAAAGAACTGCTCAAATATTCAAAGCCTTGTGCGACGAGAACCGTGTTGCTATTGTAAAACTACTACAGAACGGAGAAAGGTGCGCCTGTAATATTGGGGAAGAGTTAAATCTTGCGCAATCAAAACTTTCATATCACATGAAAATACTGTGCGAAAGTGGAATTGTAGAGAGTTGGTATGTTGGAAAATGGACGCACTATCAAATCAGTGAATTAGGCAGTGCAACAGCTATTGCAGTCCTAGAAGAATTGACAAAAGTAGATGAAAACATGAAAGAAGACGATTGTACAAAATGCGCAGGTTAGTTCACTTTTTAATCAATTGCACAGATGAAAGGACAGTTTATGAAAAAAAATCTTGCTCTAAAAATAATAATACCAGCAGTTATGGTTATAGGAGTTTTCGCAATTTGGATAATCCAAAGTGGCAATGATACACTTGTGGTAAATGATGAAAATGCTAATTTCCCACTATCAATCACAGAAGTAAACTTAGAGGAATTATCCGAACACAATCTTCCAATCATAATAGATTTTGGAGCAGATGAATGTATTCCTTGCATCGAAATGGCTCCTGTGTTAGCGGAGTTGAATGCAGAAATGCAAGATAAAGCCATTGTACAATTCGTTGATGTATGGCAATCTCCTCAGGCTGCAGAGGGTTTTCCTGTTCAAGTTATTCCAACGCAGATTTTCATTAACGCAGACGGAACTCCTTACATTCCAAGCGATGAAGTTTCAAATGAGATTAGATTTCTTGCATACCAAAGCAACGAAACAGATGAACACATATTCACTGCCCACCAAGGTGGTTTAACAGAAGAGCAAATGCGTTTGATTTTAGCAGACATGGGGGTATAGGATGGATGATATCCTAAACTCTTTCTCAAGTTTAATTCTTGAAAGCTCGTGGCTTGCTCCTGTTTTAGCGCTAGCAGCAGGTGTGCTCACTTCATTCACTCCATGCGCTTTATCGAGTGTTCCCCTTGTTGTGGGCTATGTTGGTGGCACAGGAGAGCAAACCACAAAAAAGGCATTTAGCCTCTCGCTAATATTTGCGCTGGGGTCTGCAATCACTTTTACTTCTTTAGGGGTAATAGCAACCACTGCTGGAAATTTAATTGGAACTCAAGCAACTTGGTGGTTCATTATTTTGGGAGTTTTAATGATGCTCATGGCACTTCAAACTTGGGAAATTTTTGAGATAATCCCTTCAAGCTATTTGATTTCAAAAAACACTAAAAAAGGATATTTGGGCGCATTAATCGCCGGCGTCCTCGGTGGAGTTTTCTCTTCGCCTTGTTCAACACCTGTACTCATTGCATTGTTGGCAGTTGTGGCAGGAGAAGGTAACCTTTTTTTGGGAATAATACTTTTATTATTATACTCTATAGGACATGGAATTTTAGCGATTTTTTGCGGCACTTCAATAGGATTTGTCCAAAAACTTTCGCAAAGCAAGCGTTACAACAATCTCAGCAAACTACTAAAAATCATAATGGGCATAGCGATGACTTTAATAGGTTTTTACATGTTTTATCTAGCTTTCTAGCGTAATATATTATGAAAGGTTTCTCAATTTATATGAAAAAAGAAAACAAGAGCGGTATTGGTTTTTTTGAAAGATACCTCACTATTTGGGTTGTTCTGTGCATGGCTGCAGGAGTGTTAATTGGACGTTTTCTTCCATCAATACCAGAATTTTTAGGCTCGTTTGAATACGCAAATGTGTCTATTCCAATCGCCATTTTAATTTGGCTGATGATATACCCCATGATGATGAAAGTTGACTTTCAAAGCATTAAAAACGTTGGAAATAACCCAAAGGGTCTTTTTGTGACTTGGATTGTTAACTGGCTTATTAAGCCTTTTACCATGTTTGGGATTTCTTGGCTATTCTTCTTTGTATTGTTCAAAGGATTTATCACACCTGAGCTAGCAACAGATTATCTTGCAGGCGCAGTTTTGCTCGGTGCTGCTCCGTGCACTGCAATGGTATTTGTTTGGAGCCATTTAACAAAAGGAAATCCAGCATATACAGTGGTTCAAGTTGCAACAAACGACCTTATAATTTTAGTCGCTTTCACTCCGATAGTTGCGTTTTTATTGGGAGTTAGCGGAGTAGAAGTTCCTTGGGACACCTTGATTTTGTCAGTTGTTTTGTTTGTTGTTGTTCCCCTTTTAGGTGGAGTAATCACCAGAACACTAGTGACAAAGAAAAAAGGGGCAGAGTATTTCGAGAAAAAGTTCATTCCTAAATTTAGTAACATCACAATAATCGGTTTACTTTTAACGCTAACTTTGATTTTCTCATTCCAAGGAAATGTCATTTTAGAAAATCCTGTACACATTGCGTTAATTGCAATTCCATTAATTCTACAAACTTTCTTGATTTTCTTCATTGCATACTACGTGTCTAAAATCATCAAACTTCCTCACGATATCGCTGCACCTGCAGGAATGATTGGCGCTTCAAACTTCTTTGAATTGTCGGTTGCTGTTGCAATCGCACTTTTCGGAACAGATAGCCCTGTCGCACTCGCAACAATAGTTGGAGTTCTAGTCGAAGTCCCTGTGATGCTAATTCTGGTTAAAATAGCTAACAATACAAAAAATTGGTTTAAATCACAAAGTTCAAATTAAAATGTTACCGAAAGGAGAATATAACCATGAACAACAATATCAACACTTTTAACAAAATAGATTTACAGTGCGAGGGAAAGCCAAAAGTCGCTTTTGTTTGTAACCACAACTCTTGTAGAAGTCAAATGGCAGAGGCGCTAGGAAAACTCTTTGCTAGTGATGTTTTTGACAGTTTCTCTGCTGGTACAGAAATAAAAAGTCAAATCAATCAAGACGCAGTTCGATTAATTAAAGAAATATACGATATCGACATGGAAGAAACACAGTTCAACAAGACTATTTTTGATATCCCCTCACCCGACATTGTTATTTTTATGGGATGCAATGTGAGTTGTCCCAGTCTTTCTTCAAAGTATTCTGAAAACTGGGGACTTGATGACCCAAGTGGTAAAAGCGACGAAGAATTCAAATTAATTATTGAAGAAATTCACGCAAAAACTATTGAATTGAAAAGCAAATTACAATAATAGTTTGGGTAGCCGAGTTCATGTTATTGCTCCGCCAATTAAAAAAACACAGGGAACAGACCATTGTTCCGAAAAGGGAGAAATCTCCACTTGTTTCGGAAACTAAAAGTCTGTTCCCTGAAAATTTTTATGTAAGAAAAATAAATCAAGCTATTTTTTCCATTAAAAATATAATTACACCGCCCAAGACTACACATAACAGCGAGCTTATAATAGTAAACAAATCGTATGAAGCACCAATTGGAATTAGCACTACACTGCTTGCAACCACAAGTCCTAAAATAAAATTCATAGTTATAGAATGACTTTTTTCAAGACAAAACTTCGTTAATTTCGAGCTTACAACTATTCCAGCAATTACTCCCAAAACGAAAAACACAAGTGGAACTATAACATTCAATTCAAAACTTGTGACATTTGCTACCAAAGATTTGAACAAGTAGTATTGTCCAATGATAAGTAAAACCATGCTTCCGCTAACTCCCGGAACAAACATAACTCCTCCGGCTATAGCCCCAACAAAAAACATAGTCACTATGTAAATAAAATCAATTGGAGGAAAGACATCTAGCACTAAATCTGTTTCCTCAGGCGCAAAATAAGCTATTGCAAAAATCACTGCACAACCAATTAAAAAAGGGATTATTAAGAATTTATCGCCTTTCATCTCTTTTTTAACCAAAAAAGGAATCGAAAAAGCTACCATTCCAACAAAACAAAACATAGTCTGCGTTGGATAATCGACAAATAAAAACTCTAGCAAATTAGCAAAAATTACTGCTCCAATGACTGCGCCAACAGCCAAAATCAGCAAAAAAATTACGCTCTTTTTGATTTTCTTAAAATCTCTTGAAGTAATAGAGCTTATCGCATCCATCACTTTGTTGAACAACCCGAGAATAACAAGCATTGTTCCACCGCTTACACCTGGAATGATATTCGCAAGACCTACGGCAATTCCGCCAATTAAAACTTTTAACATTTTAACAACCACCCTTTCTTGGTAAAACGCAACGTTTTGAGCGATTTTTGCATTGCGAGCACGCTCGCAATTAGTAAAATTTAAATCGTAAGACTTAAAAGCACTAAACTTGCCGTTTGAAAATTTATTTTCAAACTACCACCCTTAATAACCAAAATCCTCATTCAATTAATATATGTAAATGATTAAGCGCGGTGTCGAGACTTGATGCCTCGACACCAACCTAATCTATCTTGCACAAAAAGTACAGCATTCTGTTTCACCTGTAACATTAGGTGAGCTAGTCATTGAACCAACTGTCACGTCATTTGCCGAACAATACATTCGGCGATTATGCTTGCAGTTTTCCGCTTTACATCCTATGTCTGTCTCTTCTTGCGAAAAAGAATTTGACATCACATTGTTTTGAGAAGCAGATTGGTCACAAAAAGAAAAACAACAGGTTTGGTCTTTGCGACAGGCGCCCGGACCCTCAATCATAATTTGATTAAGTCTACATAGCGAACCGTCATGGTGACAACAACTAGAAACATTGCATCTTAATTTACTCATAATAATAACCGTCCTTTAAAGGTTTTAGACACGCTACTTATACAACGCATCTGCTTTTATTATGTGTAAATTCAAATCAATTATAACGCTTGTACTATAGATTTTTTAACAATTTCTAATCCGCAAATCAAACTTTCGTCGCTAATTGTAAGCGGAGGCATCAGCTTTAATACATTGTTATTTCTCCCTGCCCTCTCTGCAATCAGCCCATTTTCAAAGCAATTTAACACAATTTCTTTTGCAATGTCTGCAACTTTGTTAAAGTCAATTCCCCACAAAAGTCCTTGTCCACGAATTTCAATCTTGTCATTCAAAGGTACAATTTCATCTTCTAAAAATTTCTTTACAAGCGCTGCTTTTCTAAGCGTTTCCTCTTCTATTTTGTTTTCCAACATATATTCAAGCCCTGCTTTTGCCGCAACTATCGCAATTTGGTTGCCCCTGAAAGTTCCTGTGTGGTCGGCAGGTTCCCACAAATCAAATTCAGGTTTCATGAGTGTCAAAGCAAAAGGAAATCCATAGCCACCAATTGATTTTGCTATCGTTAAAATATCAGGAACAACGCCTGATAACTCAAACGTGAAATATGGACCACTTCTTGCACAACCACATTGAATTTCATCAAAAATCAAAAGAATTCCATGTTCTTTACAAAGTTTTGATAATCTTTGCAAAAACTCTGCCTCTAAAACATAAACTCCACCATCTGTTTGAATTGGCTCAACCACAATCGCAGCCGGTTTTTCAACACCTGAATGGTCATCAGTCAAAAGAGTGGATATATATTTTATTATATCGAGTTCGGGGAACATATAAGGAGTTGGAATATGCGTTACATGGTGCAAAGGAACCCCTGCTGCTGCTCTGCTTGAACTGTCAGAAGTCAACGCCAATGACCCAAGAGTCATGCCGTGAAAAGCACCCATGAAAGCGAAAATCCCACTTCTGCCTGTAACTTTCCTCGCTAATTTAATTGCGGCTTCAACTGCGTTTGTTCCAGTTGGACCCACGAATTGCATTTTGTAGTCTATCCCTCTTGGAATTAATACTTTTTCTTGAAAATATTGAATAAATTCCCTTTTTGCGACGCTATACATATCAAGTGTATGTATGACAGAATCCTCTTGCAAATAATCAATCAATTTTTCTTTTATATAGTCGTTGTTATGTCCATAATTCAATGAACCAGCACCGCAAAAAAAGTCATAATATCTATTACCATTTTCATCATACATAAATTCATTTTTTGCTGACTTAAAAACAGTTGGATAATTTCTACAGTATGACCTTACATTTGATTCATACTTTTCAAAAACTTTCACTAAATATACCTCCTAAATAGGTTACCTTTCATTCACTGCATGAATAAAATTCATAAATGAGGAGCGACTCTCTGCTGTGCATTTATACACACCTGCGTGAGATAGCACAGTTAAGAAAACTTCTCCTACTTCATCTTCAATTATTTTTTGCACATTATCAACATTAATATCATCGTATTTTTCTGAGAATTTATCAACCCACTGCTTATGGTGAGCTAAATTTTCGGATAAAGGAGTTTTAGTTACAAGTGAACTTTGAATTTCCTCAAGCTCTATTTTAAGTCTTGATGGTAAAACTGCAAGTCCCATAACCTCGATTAATCCGATATTTTCTTTTTTGATATTGTGTAGTTCACTGTGCGGATGATACACTCCAAGAGGGTGCTCTTCTGTTGTTATATTATTTCTTAAAACAAGGTCAAGCTCATAACTTCCGTCTTTCATTCTTGCAATTGGAGTGATTGTGTTGTGCGGTTCATCTCCTGAATGAGAGAAAATAAAAGAACTTTCATCAGAATAATATCTCCATTTTAGAAGAATTTTATTCGCAAGCTCAACCAAATCTTCATCGCTGTTTGAATTCAAACGAATTACAGACATCGGCCATTTAATAATACAGGCTTTGACATTTTCAAATCCATCAAATTTAATATCTATTTCACTTTGCGCTTTCGCCATAGGAAATTCATAATTTCCACCTTGGAAATGGTCGTGGGTTAAAATTGAGCCCCCGACTATCGGCAAATCTGCATTAGACCCCACCATGTAGTGCGGATATGTATTAACAAAGTCAAGCAACTTTCTAAAAGTGCTTTTGTCCACTTTCATCGGGTCGTGCTCGCCCTTGAAAACAATGCAGTGCTCATTATAATAAACATATGGCGAATACTGAAAATACCATTGCTCGTTATTTATTTTAGTTGGAATAACTCTTAAATTTTGTCTTGCAGGGTGGTTTAAAGTCCCCTTAAATCCTACATTTTCCTTACAAAGCATACATTTTGGATAACCACTTTGCTTTTGAGTTTTAGCAGCTGCAATCGCCTTTGGGTCTTTCTCAGGTTTTGAAAGATTAATTGTAATATCAAGCTCTCCAAATTCGCAATCGTATTTCCATTTCTTATCTTTTTCAACTCTGTATTTTCTAATGTAGTCGCTGTCAATCGACAAATTATAGAAATAATCAGTCGCTTTTTGCGGAGACTGCTCATATAATTCATTGAATTTTTCAACAACACTGCTTGGACGAGGTGTTAAAAAACCCATTAATTTTGTGTCAAACAAATCTCTTGAGGTTATTCCGTCCTCGATGACTTTATTTTCTACTGCCCACGAGAGAATGTTGTCTAGCACAACCTCGAGTTCAACTTCTTTTTCATCTTCATCTATATTGATAAAATCATCCAAACCAAGTTCGGACATTATTAAATTAATGACATAACATTCATCGGTTTTATCCATTAATTTCTTTTTTATTCCGTAATCAACCAGTTTTTTAATATGAGAATAAATCATAAAAATCCTCCAAAAATAAAATTACTACTAATTTAACACAACATACCCGAATAGTATAACATTATTCAGCGTACTATTCAATATAAATATTATTAAAATTTAATATTTTCGAAAGATTGACAAAAGCTTGTTATCCATCAGTTTTAACATTAAACTAATGTTTATTTTATTGTCATTGTATTTGACGGAATGGAGTATCATAATGAAAAAAGAGAGAAACGCTCACACCTCACTGATTCTATGGGGAATTCCCATCATGTTTATTCTTGGCGGATTATTTCATTCGTTCTATGATTTCACAGGAAACCAATTTATTCTAGGCCTTTTTTTCCCTGTAAACGAGAGTATTTTCGAGCATATAAAAATCGCTGTTATGCCAGTTTTAATTTGGTGGACTGTAGTTTACTTTATTAAAAAAGATGAGATAGAAATTGATGAATGGTTCTTCTCTGCACTTTTATCCATGGTAATTTCAGCAATTTTGGTTCCAATGTTATATTATTTTTACACAGGAACTTTTGGCGTTCATCTTATGTGGGTCGACATATTAATTTTACTTGTAGCTTTGGGAATAGGACAGTTAGTCGCTGCACATTTCTATAAATATGGCGAAGCATTCGACTATAAAATTTCTATCGCAATCATGATATTCATAATAGTTTTGTTAGCATATTGGACCATAAACCCACCATATCTCCCAATATTCAAAGACGGTCAATCGGGAACTTACGGAATTTACAGAACTATACCTTAATAATGGAAATCACATGAATAAAATCTAGTTATCTTTTTATCATTTACAGCCTTTTTCGCATATTATGAATTGAGGTGGAGTAAATGAAAAAGAATTTAATTATTATAGGCTCGATAACTTATGCTCACAAAGCAAAAGATTATTTGAACAGCAAAGGAATTAGCGCATACATCGAACGAAACAAAAAAACACGTGAATATGGCTGTGGATACGCCTTGTATCTCCCTAGAGATTTTGAAAAAGCAGTAGATTTATTAAAGAGCAAAGGCTACAAAATATCTGCTGTATTAAAAGACTTCGAATCTTCAAGATAATAGGTAGAAGCTTGAAAAAAATCCTTTAAATTTTTTAAGGGTAAAATCCTTACAGAATTTTCAAGTTACAAGAAAGGAACGGTCATACACATGAGACAAATTTACCTTGATAACGCTGCAACAAGTTATCCCAAACCCGATATTGTAAAATCGGCAGTTAACAATACTCTTGTCAAATTTGGAGCAAACCCCGGACGAAGCTCATATAAAATGGCGCAAGCCTCTGCAAAGGCAGTTTATGATGTACGAAAAAAAATAGCGGATTTTTTTGGTGTTTCCGAAGAAGAGAATGTAATTTTCACAAAAAATTGCACCGAGGCTTTAAACATGGTTTTGTTTGGGTTGCTAAAAGAAGGTGACCATGTTGCAGTTTCAGATTTGGAGCACAACGCTGTGATGAGACCACTTCATGAATTAACAAAAAAGGGGATTTCGTTTACTGTTTTTGAAACATTTGAAGACGATACTAAAACGCTTGATTCATTGCGAAAGGCGTTAAACGACAAGACAAAGCTAATGGTTTGCACTGGTGCATCCAACGTTTTTGGAACAAGACTTCCAATTACAAGACTTTGCTCTTTGTGCAAAATATACGACATTGCAACTTGCATTGACGCAGCACAAATCGCAGGGCACTGCCCTATAGACATGCAAGAACAAAATATAGATTACTTGTGCGTACCCTCACACAAAGGATTATATGGAGTGATGGGGTCGGGCGTACTGATTTGCAGAAAACCTTTAAACCCTTTAATGTTCGGTGGAACAGGAGTGTCGTCATTTGATTTTGACATGCCCGAAATGCTACCCGAAAAATACGAGAGTGGAACTTTAAATCTTCCGGGGATTATTTCCATTGGAGCAGGAATTGATTTTTTAAACAGAATTGGAATTAACAAACTGTCAAAAATCCAAATATTTAAAATGAAAAAAATTCATAGCGAACTATCAAAAAACAAAAAAATAATTCTCTACACACCAGAGCCAACCGATGATAAATTTGTCCCAGTTCTCTCGTTTAATGTAAAAGGGAAAAATTGTGAAGAAGTTGGCGACTATCTTTCCCGTCGTGACATTGCCGTTAGAAGTGGAATTCATTGTGCGCCAATGGCACACAAAAAAATGGGGACACTAGACGGAACTGTGAGAATTAGCCTTGGTGTATTTTCTTCGGATAGCGATATTTCGGCTTTTTTGTCGGCTATAAAAATTTACACAAAAAACTAAAAAACCTCTTTACTGATTTGAGATTAAGTGTTATTATTAATAGTATGTAATCTTATAACTACTTTTTGGATACACTCTATAATTTGGCCACTAGGAACAAATACAAATCCGTTTCTAAAGCGAAATGTTCACATTTTCCTCAGCATAAGTGTGTTTCAAAGGACTTATAAAAAGAATGATTGTTGAAAGAGGCGATTTAAATTAACGATATAATCAACTGGCTAAATGAATGGTGGAGCATGATGCTCCAATTAGCCGCAAATTTTGAACTGAAAGATATCATAGATGTTTTAATTGTTGCAACACTAATCTATGGTATTATCAAGCTAATAAAAGAAACCAGAGCAGGGCAACTTGTAAAAGGCCTTGTAGTTTTTGTTGTAATTTTCACCTTATCCAGCGTTCTAAACCTTGACATGCTAAACCAGATTTTAGTCTATTTCTTCCAATCTGCTTTCATAGCTATTTTAATCGTTTTCCAACCCGAGATTAGAAAAGCTTTGGAGCAGGTGGGAAGAAACGCTGTTGGAAAGAGCATTGCAAATGTTGTTAATTCAAAAGAAAAGGACGCAACTGAGATACTTGTTAGAAAATCCATTAACAGCGTTGTTGATTCTTTTGGAACTCTCCAAAGGCTTAAAATGGGCGCTTTAGTTGTTTTTGAAAGAGAATCAAAATTGGGCGAGATAGTAGAAACAGGAACTGTTATAGATTCTCAGCCAAGCACTCAAATGCTTACAAATTTGTTTTTCAACAAAGCTCCTTTACACGACGGGGCAGTTATTATCAGAAGAGGTAGAATTCAAAGCGCAGGTTGCATCTTACCTTTGACCAGAAACGACTCTTTGAGTTCGACTGTTGGGACAAGACACCGTGCAGCACTTGGAATTAGCGAGGAATCAGATTCAATAACTGTAATATTATCAGAAGAAACGGGAAACATTTCTATAGCAGTCGCTGGAAAACTTACAAGGGACTACACAAAAGAAACTTTAAGGGAAACACTAAATGAATTGATGTTCCCAAAACTGGAAGCGCAAAAGACAGATTGGCTGAAACGCTCTGTATTCCAAAGAAGAAGGAGTGTAAAAAAAGATGATTAATAAATTAAGAAAACTCACGAACATATTTAACAACAACACTTTCCTTTTTATTTTTTCGATTTTTCTCGCATTAGGAATTTGGTTTTATATGGCGTCCGAAAATCTTTTTGGCAGACCAAGAGTAGTATATGACGTACCAATTTCTATTAACTTATCAGACGAAGCACAGCTTGAGGGCATTAGAGTTTTTGACCAAAGCGTTAACACCACATCTGTTTCAATAACAGGAAGCAGTTTTATTATTGACATGGTGCAAATTGATGATTTATCAG
>CAYJBU010000027.1:14029-20038 GCA_964368155.1 uncultured Eubacteriales bacterium
TTGCAAATTTATCTCCGCTTATTCAAAAACTCACTGGCAAAACCATGCAAAAAGAGACAATCAACCTCGTTGCATATAAAACAGACAACAATGCTTTAGCAGACTATTCTGTCAGTGGTATAAGTCCAGGGACTATCACAGTTATGTATGACAGATACAAAGAACAAGTTTTTAACATTGAAAATCAAATCAAATACTCAACAGACGAGAATTTCTACGTTGAGCAAATTCACTTTTCCCAAAATCAAGTTAATATTTCCGGTCCTGAGTCTTCAATAAACAAGATAGCAAGAGTAGTCGTTGACAGAGATATTGACTCTGCTTTGTCATCATCAATGATGTTTTCCTCGGGTTTCACTCTTTACGATTCTAACAACAACGTCTTAGACACAGAGGACATGTTCATCGAAATGGACACCCAAGATGTAGATGTACAGATAAATGTGCTTAACAAACAAGAAGTCACTTTAAATTACTCGGTTCTTAATATGCCTTCTGAATTCAGTGAAAACAGGATTAAAATTGAACCCTCTACAATAGACATAGCAGGTGCTTTAAACGTTATTTCAGATTATCGAACTATCACGTTGCCTACTGCTATTGATTTCAGTTTAATCAATTTAGAAGCAATAAACAACGACATGATTTACGAGATGGACGTACCGATACCTATGCCTGAAAACGTTACTAATGTTAGCAAAGTGGAAAACGCTACTGTAACTGTAAATCTTTCGGGATATGAAGAAGTTATAGTGCCTGTAGATAACTTCACTTTCTCAAATGTAACAGACGGCAAAACAGTAACATTAGTGGAGAAAAATACGCCTGTTACTATTATGGTTCCTTCTGAATTCGCTGATGACATCAACCCTGACACCGTATATGGAACGATTGACATGGCTGGATTGACTGCTAAAAACGGCAACACTATTGTTCCAGTAAAAATTGGCATTTCCGGTAATAACTCAGCATGGACTTATGGAAAATATTCTATTATGGTAAATGTGTCCGACACCTTGAATGTTGTAAGCGAAACTAACTCCAGTGGAAGTTAAACCTAGCCAAGCTCATGTAATCCGAACCCGTTTAAAAATACTGTGTGGAGTTTATAAGAAGCAAAATGCTTGCAGTAATACTTGACGTATTGCAAAAGAATTTTGTACACTTAGAAACCTACACTTCGCTTTAGAAATGGGTTCGGATTTTATAGGTCAGGCTATGTTAATTATTGACATTTTTGTATAAAAACCTATTGACATTTTATCTTTATTTTACTATACTTAAACTAGACTGAACTATAATAGCCACTAGGAATTACTCCTGGTGGCTAAGTAGTATCAGTTGTAATGTTACTGAAATTTTTATTTGGAGTTGATTGTATTGAAACCTAACGTAATACTCATTAATTGCGACGATTTAGGCTATGGTGATATCGTGCCTTACGGCAGCGAAGTAAACCGCACCCCTTATCTTTCTGAAATCGCAAAAAAAGGAACTGTATTCACCAATGCGTACTGTGCATCTTCTATTTGCACACCTTCCAGAGCAGGACTTATGACTGGTTGTTACCCTGCAAGACTATCTCTAAACAGAGTTTTATTCCCAGGAGAGGGGTTTGGACTTAACACACAAGAATTCACAATGCCTAGGTTGTTTAAGGAAAGCGGTTACACAACAAAAATCATTGGAAAATGGCATTTAGGCGACCAAAAAGAATTTTTCCCAAATGTGTTTGGTTTTGACGATTATTATGGTCTCCCTTACAGCAATGACATGGGAAGACAATATTTAAACGACACAAAAATTTGCAGAAATCCGCCTTTGCCTTTGATTAGGGGAACCGAGGTAATCGAAGCTCAACCTGATCAGACATCAATTACCGAGAGATACACGGAAGAAGCGGTTAAATTTCTTAGAGAAAACAAAGATAACAACTTCTTTTTGTATATGGCACATATGCACGTCCATTTGCCACTTTATGCAACTAAAAGATTTGTTGACGAGTCAGAAAACGGAGATTACGGCGCATGTGTCGCAGAAACTGACTGGTCATGTGGTGTCATCATGAACGAGTTAAAATCATTGGGTCTTGAAGATAACACAATTATCATTTTCACATCAGATAATGGCTCGCTCACCCGTGGATACGGCGGATCTAACGCTCCATTAAATGGACACAAATCAACTTCGTGGGAGGGCGGCTTCAGAATTCCTTTCATGATGGTTTGGAAAAATCACATTAAAGAAAACGCAATAGATGACAATATTATTTCGCAAATGGATTTATTACCTACTTTTGCAAAAATTTTGGACAAACCTCTGTCTTCAAACAAAATAGATGGTCTAGATATTTCTAAAACTCTTTTTTGTGGCGAAAAAGTAAGAGACGAATTTATTTATAACGTTGCAAGAGTCCATTCCCGTGAATGTGCAGGTGATTCATCAATCGAAGCAGTTAGAAAAGGTGACTACAAACTTTACTTTACAAGAAAGAAAGGTGCTGATGTACAACTTGAAGTCAAAGAGCTCTATAACCTTAGAGAAGACATCGGAGAAACCACAAACATTTACGACAGCAACCCTGAGATTGTGAAAGAGTTAACCTCATTGTTCGATAAGTATGCAGGCGAACTCGGAAGTTATGACCAATCAATCGTAGGTAGCGAAGTTAGAGAAAACGGAAAAGTTCATGACCCAATACCGCTCACAACTTATGACCCAAACCACCCTTACATAATATCTATGTATGATAAAAATGATGCAGGCTAATTTGAGTTCTCATTAAAATCATATTGATAAAAACTGAGAATTCATGGACAACCCATATTCTCAGTTTTTTATTTTACAATACATTCTTTAGACTATTTTCATATAAAAACTGCAAGTTTTCTGCTTTTCGTTCGAAAAACCAATATTTTGTAAATTCGCGTGAGCGAATTCATCAAGTTCACAAAACAGTTAAGAAAGGAATTAAATTATAATGAAAAACATAAGAGAAGAAATATTATTAAAAAAAGGTTGGAAGTTTACAGCAGACGAGGTATTGTCTACTGCTTACTACAAAGGCTTAAATGATTCTAACTGGCAAGATATTGAAGTTCCACACGACTGGTCGGTAACATTTCCGTTTAACCAAAGCTACTCAAGTGGTAGCGGTTACCTTAAAGGTGGTGTGGGTTGGTACCGTTGTCACTTTAACTTAGATAAAGACACAATAGGCAAACGAGTAACAATAAACTTTGATGGAGTATACAAAAACGCCAAAGTTTGGATAAACACAAACTACCTTGGCAGACGTCCGTACGGCTACACCTCATTTTCTTACGATATAAGCGAGTTTGTTTGCGAGGGTGAAAACGTTATTGCTGTAAGGGCAGAACATGAGGATTTAGCTGACTCTAGATGGTTTACAGGCAACGGAATTTACAGAGATGTAAAACTTATAATTACTGATAAAAACTATATTGAAGACATTTTTATTTATACAAAAAATGTAGACGCTAACTGCGCCACTATGGGTGTAGATGCTGTTTACTCTGAGAGCACCCAGATAAACTATGAGGTTTATTTTAAAGGCGAGTTAGCAGGAAGTGATTTTGACGGAAAAGAACTGTTTATAAAAGAGCCAAAACTTTGGGATATTGATAATCCAAACTTATACACACTAAAAGCAATACTTAAAAAAGATGGTGTAGTTTGCGACGAAAAAGAAGTTGTTTTTGGAATAAGAACCTTTAGTTTTGACGTGAATAACGGCTTTGAGCTAAACGGAAAAAACATGAAACTTAAAGGTCTTTGTATGCACCACGATGCAGGAGTTTTAGGCGCTGCTGTGCCTAAAGAGGTGTGGAGAAATAGGTTCGAAAAGTTTAAGGAGTGCGGTTGTAACGCTATTAGATGTAGCCACAACCCACCTGCTGCAAACTTTTTAGACCTTTGCGACGAAATGGGCTTTTTGGTAATGGACGAGGCATTTGATGAGTGGGAGGGCTGTAAGAACAAGTGGTGGCAAGGTCATAATGTTTATCCACCTAAGCACTACGGCTACTACGAGGATTTCCCACAGTGGCACGAGAGAGATTTAAAAGACATGATAATAAGAGACAGAAATCATCCGTCTATTATTATTTGGAGCATAGGCAATGAGGTTGACTACCCTAACGACCCTTATGTTCACCCATATTTTGAGACCATGACAGGTAATAACGACAAAAACAAGCCAGCAGCCGAGAGAGTGTACGACACAAACAAACCAAACGCAAACAGACTAGCAAAAATATCTGAAAGACTTGTTAAACTTTGCAAGGAGGTTGACACCACAAGGCCTATCACTTCTGCACTTGCTTTCCCGGAGCTTTCTAACTTAACAGGCTATGCGCAAACTCTTGACATAGTAGGCTACAACTATAAAGAACATTTGTATGAAGAAGACCACGCAAATTACCCAAAACATGTTATATATGGTAGCGAGAATTCAACTCACGTGTCCAAGTGGTTACCAGTTAAAAATAACGACTATATCTGCGGACAATTTTTATGGACAGGAATTGACTTTTTAGGCGAGTGCATTGGCTGGCCTTACAGAATTTCGCAAGCTGGACTTTTAACAATGGCAGCAGACGAGAAAGCAAACTTTTATAATAGAAAAATGATTTGGACAGATAAACTCTCAGCTAAAATCGCAACAGGCACAGACAACTCTGAGAGAGCAACACAAAAAGAGGAGTTTAAGTGGAACTATAAAAAAGGAGAGAAAGTTTTTGTAAGCGTTTACACAAATGGCGATAGCGCAGAACTTCTTTTAAATGGCAAATCGCTTGGAGTTAAAGAACTTGGTGAGAGCGACCTTTGCCGTGCTGTTTTTGAGCTTGAGTTTGAAGAGGGAACACTTGAAGCAATTTGTAAAAAAGGCAATGAAACTGTAAAAGACGAGCTTAAAACAGCAAAAGATATGGCGGAAATTAAACTAACTAGCTTAACTGCAGAGGGCGACGAGGTAGTGCAAATTGATGTTAGCATTGTTGATGATATGCAAACTAAAATAGTGCATAATGATGTGCTGATATACTACAGTGTAGAGGGTGGTGTGCTTTTAGGCATTGAGAGTGGTAGCCCTTGCGACATTAGTGCTTATACAAACACATACAGAAAAACATACCGAGGTAACTCTATCGTTTATATTAAAATGACTAGCGACAAGGTAGTTTTAAGTGCCGTTTGTGGAGAAATTAAGACTGAGTTAACTAAATATAATTCAACACAATTTAAATAGGAGTGACAACATGTTATCTGTAAATTATAGGCAATCCCCAGAAATTATTGAGGTAAAAGAGAAAATCATTCGTTGATTTTAGTTTCAAGGTTAAGCATGCTTAGGCTAAAACCTCAAAACGACAACATAATTAGAGTTTCATGTACTTTAAAGGAAGAGTTTGAAGAATTTCTTGGAATTGGAATCTTAAAAGAAACAGACTTTGATAATTGGGATTTCGAAGAGACTAATGATTATGTAATTTTATCTACTAATAAAATCAAAGTTTATGTTGACAAAAAATCGGCTTCAATTACATATAAAAACAAAGATGATAAAGTTTTGCTTGCTGAAAGAAGCTTTGATAGCAGGGAGTTAGAAGAGTTTGCGTCCTACAAAACTGTTATTGACAAAAACACTAAAACTGAAACAATTGAAACTCCTGATGGCAAAAAAACTGTAATCAAAGAGGCCTCGACTATTTTTGATAGAAAATTATATCGCACCAGATTACATTTTGATTTCAGCAAAGATGAGAAAATTTTCGGTTTGGGTCAATTTGAAGAAGGTTCTCTAAACTACAGAGGAACAACGCAGTAACTTCATCAAGCTAATTTAAAAATTGCAATCCCGATATTTCACTCCACAAAAAAATACTCAATTCTTATTTCTACGGGAAGCCCTTCGATATTTAATGATAATGAAGATGGTTTCAATATGCAGTGTTTTTGCCAGTGTTCAGAAGCCATGGAACTGAT
>CAYJBU010000028.1:0-18030 GCA_964368155.1 uncultured Eubacteriales bacterium
AAATAGACCTTAAGAAATATAAAAAAGTCACTTTAAGCATTAGTTGACAGTCAAAAAAGGAGATTGCTTATGGAAATGATTTGCATTGTATGTCCGAAAGGGTGCAAACTCAGTGTGACCCAAAAGGGAAAAAATGAATTTGATGTTATTGGAAACAAATGTAAAAGGGGCGTGAATTATGCTATTTCAGAAATGACTGCTCCTACAAGAGTGATAACTTCAACTGTAAAACTTGAAGGCTCACATAATTCTAGAGTTCCAGTAAAAACCTTACAACCAATCCCTAAATCGAGTATATTTGAATGTATGAAAGTCATCAATAAAGTTATAGCAAAAGCACCTGTCCAAAATGGACAAGTGCTTGTAGAAAATATATTAGGTACAGGAGTTCCTTTGGTTGCTACTCGAAGTGTGGATTGAGCTACACCATTACAAGGTTAGTTGCTTGTTCTTGAATGTGAGAATTCCAACAAAATTGCAAACAAAAATTATAATGATACAGGGGATAAGCACAGGCGTGACATCTCCTGTATTATATATTTCTACAGGGGAATAAATTCCAAAAATTGAGAAGTTTTGTAATATTTCTCCTTCTTCAGAAGCGTTACCTATCATATCGAAGAGGAAAAACATAATGTTCACTCCGGTTCCCACACCCAAAGCTAATTTGGAATCTTTAAAAATACAAGAAGATAAAAAGTTTATGCTCATTGCGCTTAAATTAACTAAAATCACACCCAAATTTACCAAAATGAAGTTTTCAGGAATAAGTTGAGAGTCGGGGAAAAGTGCGCTTGATACAATAAATAGTGTAAAAAAAGCTATAATGTGCATGACGATCAATGTTGCGTAAGAGTAAAATGCAAGCGTTGATATAATTTTGACCCTCGAAACAGGAGTGGCTAAAATACCTGAGAAATAATTGTTTTCAACTGGTTTTATGAATAACTTGTTTATTGTCAAAATCGAATAGATTAATGGGAATACCAGCATGATAAATCCGTATAAGAATGAGGATAAGAAGCCACCCAAGTCGGTGTATATCTCTGAAAAGCCAAAGGCTTTTAGCATTTCGCTTGGCATAACACTCATTAAATCTAAGAGTTCTTTTGTGTTTTCAGGATTGTACATTGATAAAATAATGGTGGAGTAAAACAGCAAAATTGCTAGAAAAATAAAAAACAAAATTGAATTTTTTCGTGTTGTAGTTTTAAATAAAGTGAAATTCATTTCAATTCTTCTCCTTTTTCTCGTAATATTGCATAAACAGGTCTTCAAGTTTTTGATTGTTTTGAGATAAAGAGTTAATTTTGAATTTGGCTAGAGTTTTAATAAGTAAATCGCATTTTGATAGAGAAGTAGTGATTTCTATAGAGATATTGTCGACTTGCCGAACCTCAAATTGCGCAACTCTCAAGGCGTTTGTAATCTCATTTGTGTTATCGGACACGACAACAAAAGAGCTGGTTTGCTGTTCTTTTAGCTCCCAAGTGTCAGAAATTTTAACAATTCTGCCTTCTTTTACTATTACTATTCTGTCTGCAAGCTTTTCAACTTCCTCAAAAATATGGCTGGACAATAAAACCGTTTTTCCATTCGCCTTCTCGGATTTAATCAATTCTATAAAAGTATTCTGCATCAAAGGGTCGAGTCCGCTAGACGGTTCGTCGAGTAGTAGGATTTTTGGGTCGTGCATAAGAGCTGCGACAATCCCCAATTTTTGCTTCATTCCTTTTGAATATCTTTTAATTTTCCCTTTTGGGCTAAACTCAAACATATCAAGTAGTTCATTTTTTTTGCTATGATTGGTAATTCCTCGCATACCTGATATCAAATTAAGATAGTCATCTCCTGTATAGGAGTCGGGAAAACTAACTTCACCGGGTAAATATCCAACTTCTGAGTGAATTTCAGAAGCCTTGTTGAAACAGTCGAGATTGTCGATTTTTGCAGAGCCATTTGAAGCTTTCATGAAACCCATCAGAACTCGCATTGTAGTTGTTTTTCCAGCTCCGTTTGGCCCTAAATATCCTAGTATCTCGCCTTGATTTACTGAAAAATTAAGGTCAAAAATACCTTTTTTGCTTGGATAAGTTAAAGATAAATTTTCTAATTCTATCACAATTAATCAACTCTTTCATTATTCAAATCTATAAGATAATATTAAAATGTTAATCTATCAATAATTATTTTAGTGCGATATCGAGTGTCGATATCGGAAATCATTAATGATAATTCTTTTTCGATTTCATCGTCACTTTTCTTAATTGAAAAAGGAATTGACACGTCAAAGACGAGGTTGCTATGGTCTATTCCCCAGATTACTCTAAAGTCGTGGATATTTGAATTCGGAAAAATTTCGTGAGTTTTTCTTAAAATTAAGTCATGAAGATCTTGAGTTTTTTCATCATATGGAGAGAGTGGGTCACCATGCAAAACTAATGAAATCCCTAACTCGTCACTGAAATCCCTTTCAATATTGTCGAGTAAATCATGGCTTGCTCCTGTCCCAAGGTTTATATCAAACTCACAATGCATTGAAGCAAATATTTTTCCAGCGCCATAAGTGTGGACGAGTAAATCATGTACGCCCAAAACCCCATTATAACTCAAGACTTTCTCTTTTATTGTTGAAACCAATGCCTCTTCAGGAGCTTCACCCAAAAGAGGAGTAGATGTTTCAATGACAAGTTTTATTCCTGAAACCATGATGAAAATGGAAAGCCCTGCACCCAAATATGCGTCAATGTTAATTTGGGTGAAAAAGATGAGTATAGAAGAAATTAGGACAAAAAAAGTCGTTAAAAAGTCATTTCTGCTGTCTGCTGAAGTGGCTAGCAAAGTTTTTGATTTGATTTTTTGAGCGATTTTTTTATAGAATAAACTCTGCCAGACTTTTACTGCGCATGATAGCGCTAGCCCTAGTATCACTATAGGGGTTATAGTCGGCGTTTCAGGGTGCATAATCTTTTCAAATGAAGTTTGCAAAAGTTCAAATCCCAGTAGCACGATAATGAACGATACAATTATGCCCGAGATGTATTCTATTCTTGCGTGTCCGAATGGGTGTTCCTTATCAGCAGGCTTTGAGGACAATTTAAAACCTACTAGTGTGATGACTGAAGCAACACTGTCCGTTAAATTGTTCAGAGCATCTGCTATAATTGAAACTGAGGAGAAAAGAAGGCCGAGAGTAATTTTTAAGATGAATAAAGATATGTTGCTGATAATTCCCACTACTCCAGCTAGCTTTCCATAAGCTTCACGAGTTTTTTGATTTCCTAGTTCATTGTAATTCTTCACAAATAATTTTACTAAAACTGAGTTCACATAATCCCCCTCTAAAGAACTATATTACCACCAAAACTGTCGATTGCAACAATGAGTGGGAAGTCTTTGAATTGTAACCGTTTTACAGATTCACAGCCTAAGTCATGAAACCCAATAACTTCGCATTCGGTTATACATTTTGCTGCAAGCGCTCCTGCTCCGCCGATTGCACACAGATATACAGCTTTGTTTTTTATGATTGATGAAACAACAGCATCACTTCTTTTTCCCTTTCCAATCATACATTTCAATCCTAAATCCAAAAGTTTGGGGGTGTAACTGTCCATTCTTCCGCTGGTTGTAGGACCGCACGAGCCTATTGGCAAATGTGGGGGAGTGGGGGTGGGGCCTGCATAATAGATGGTAGCATTGTTTAAATCAAAGGGCAATTTTTCACCATTTTGCAATGCTGTATCAATTTTTTTATGTGCGGCATCTCTTGCTGTGTAAACTGTACCAGATAGCAAAACACGGTCACCAGCTTTTAATGTCGGAGCAATTGTTTCCATATCTATAGTATTCAATTTTATGTTTGACATATTACATAAATCCTTATATTATTATTTAATGTGTTTTATCTAGCGAAATCGACAAAATATCTTGAAATATAAATTATATAAAACGATTTCATCCTACACGTATAGGGGCGACATAAGTCGCCCCTTTTTATACTAGTAAGTTCTAATAAAATAATAATCTACACAAATTATTATTTTTGTTTGAAAATTGACATGATGTCAGTGAAAGTATCGTCAATACTTTCTTGTGTTGAAGTTGGTGCAGGAGTGGTTGGTGCTGGTGCAGCTGTTTGATTATTCAAAGTAGCATTAATTGAATTCAAAATGTCATTGTTTGGAGCTTCTCCGAAAGTAGGAGTAGTAGGTTGAGCAGTTGTAGTAGCCTTTTTGCCACTGTTAAATTCGCCATTCATGCCTTGAAAACCGGTAGCTATAACAGTGACAACCATTTCATCTTCCATGTTTTCGTCAAATGCAGCACCCCAAATAATATTAGCATCTTCACTTGCTCTCTCAGTGATAAGCTGTGAAGCTGTGTCGATTTCATCTAAAGCGATATCAGGCGATGATTTAATGTTAATAATAACACCTTTTGCGCCCGAAATAGCTGTTTCTAGCAATGGGCTTGAAATAGCTTGCATAGCTGCTTGTTCAGCTTTATCTTTTCCGTTTGCACGACCAACACCCATGTGAGCATAGCCTGCGTTTTGCATAACAGATTTTACATCTTCAAAGTCAAGGTTGACAACACCAGGTAATTGGATAAGGTCAGAGATGCTTTGTACACCTTGTCTTAGTACATCATCAGCAACTTGGAAAGCATTTGCAAGAGTAATTCTTTGCTCGCTAACCAGTTTTAATCTTTCATTAGGAATTACTACTAAAGCGTCGACATTTTGTCTTAAAGCTTCGATTCCTGCCTCAGCTTGTTCCATTCTTCTTTTGCCTTCAAATGCAAAAGGTTTTGTCACGATACCAACAGTAAGCGCACCCATTTCTTTTGCAATACCTGCAATGATAGGGGCTGCTCCTGTGCCTGTACCACCGCCCATACCAGCGGTTACAAAAACCATATCTGCACCTTTTAGTGCATTTGTGATTTCGTCGTGGCTTTCTTGTGCAGATTTTGCTCCAACCTCAGGTTTTGAACCTGCGCCTCTTCCACTTGTACTTTTTTCACCAAGTTGAATTTTCACATGAGATTGAACTCTTGCGAGAGCTTGTTTATCTGTATTCATGCAAAGCAAGTCAACATATTTTACACCTGCTGTAGCTATTCTGTTGATAGCGTTTCCACCGCCGCCGCCGACACCGATTACTTTAATAGATTGTGGGGCTTCGTCCATTAGATTGTCAATTTCAAAAGGCATATTTTTTTCCTCCAATATTTTAAACTCATTACAAACAATTATTAATATCTACAACAAGTTATTTTCTCTTATATTATAATGTACCATTTTTTTTTGCAAATTTCAAGGCTTAAATCCAAAAAAATCAATAAATTTTCATAAAATTAATATTTTTTTTATTAAAAACACTTTATTTCTTAAATTTCTTACCAAATTTTACAATTTCATCAGTATGTCAGGGTTTCAGCTTGAAAACTAGATGAAAATTTTAAGCAGTCACTCATGACAATTTTTCTTTGTTTTCAAATCTTTTCTTTACACATCGGGAATATCATCACCACGATTGCTGTCGATTGGTGGATCTTCAGGCTGACTACTCTCTTGGTCAGGTTGACTGCTGTCATCAGGGTTATCAGGAATTTCGTCTACTGGCGGAGAAGTAGGAGTTGGGGTATCCGGTGTGATTTCAGTTGCGTTTAGAAATGCTCGATTAACATCTCGTCCAAAAGATAAGTCCAAAGTTCCCTCTTCATTTTCGCCGACATATCCTCCGTCAATGATTTGGAAACCAAATTTAATTTTGTATTCAAGGTCACTAGCACCACCGAGCAAGAAGACCAATCTATCGTCATATGTGATTTTGATGTCATAGATGTTTGAAAGGTCTATTTCGGTAATCTCGCCTTCTTCTCTTGTGCTCAGTGCGTCCATTATATCTGTTAAATACTCTTGGGTTTTAGGGTCTACAAACTCCATCATTCCATCTACATCTCGGATTTCTCCTGCGTTGATATGCGCAGTTCCTTCTTTAGGTTCGTCTACTAATTCCAGAAGTTTTCCTCCTGAACTAACCAAAACATATCCTTCGCCAAAAGCGACAGAATAATAAGCTTCAGCCTCGACCAAAGAAATCTCAATAGTTGATGGTAAAATCTTAGTGACTGTTGCAGAATCTATGTAAGGGAATTGGGCGAAAATGTTTTGCTCAATTCTATATGAATCGAGTAAAACTAGATTGTCGCCTTTTTCTATCCCTGTAAACGCTATGATTTCCTCGTTTGAATATCGAGAAGTGCTTTCGCAACTTAAATATTCAACTTTGAAAAATATAAAGGCAAACATTGCAAGTGTAGCGATTGTTACAACAAGAATAACCAATGTGTAAAAAAACGCAAAACTCTGCTTTTTGTGTGGCTTTTTAATGTAAAGTGAATTTTTCTTTTTGCCGAACATTTTTTTCTTCCTTTAATTTATTCTCTGTAAATCTTTGCGCCTAAAGCACGAAGATTTTTTTCGAGGTTTTCATAACCTCTGTCGATATATTCAGTTCCTGTTACAACGCTCATACCATTTGCACAAAGGCCTGCAACCACAAGTGATGCGCCACCTCTTAGCTCGCGTGATTCCAGTGTTGTTCCCTGTAGATATTCAACACCTTCAACAATTGCAACTTTTCCTTCAATCTTTATTTTTGCACCCATTCTCATAAGTTCGCTTGCGTGCTTATATCGACTATCAAATATATTTTCAACAAATACGGTTGTTCCTTTTGAGACACAAGCCATAGCCATAATCGGTGCTTGCGCATCTGTGGGAAATCCCGGATAAGGTAGTGTTCTGATTAATCCGCAAGACTTTAAATTTTTGGGGGCTTTTAAATAAAGATTTTCATTATCCCAAAGTGTTTTACATCCTGCATCTTCAAATAAATACAACATAGTTTTAAGTCCAAGCTTTGGACATTTTTTCAAAAGGATTTCGCCTTTTGTCATAGCTGCTCCAGCCATGTAAGTTGCAGCGACAATGCGGTCGCTCATAACAGAGTATTCGCATGAGTGGAGTTCAGGAACTCCTTCAATTACTATTAAACTTTCGCCTGCCCCTTTAATTTTTGCACCACAGGCATTAAGGAAATTTGCTAAATCAACTATTTCGGGTTCTTTTGCAGAGTTTTCTATAACGGTTGTTCCTTTAGCAAGAGTAGCAGCTAAAATTATGTTTTCCGTTGCTCCGACACTTGGGAAAGATAGGTAGATATATGTACCAATAATACCCTTCGAGGCATCGCAGTGAAGTGTGCCGTGCTTTTCTTTAATATCTACATTAAGTTTTCTAAGTGAAGATAAATGTAAGTCAATTGGCCTTGCGCCTAGTTCGCATCCCCCAGGGAAAGATAGTACTGCTTGCTTGCATCTCCCAAGAACTGCTCCGAGGAAAACAATAGAAGAACGCATTTCTCGCATCAGTGAAGTGGGGATTTCACAGGCACACGCATTGCGACTATCTATGATTAAAGTGTTTCCCTCTCGTCTGCAAACACATGAGAGTTTCTCTAATATCTTGACTGCGGCGTCAACATCAGAAAGTTTTGGGCAAGAATGAAGAATTGTTTCGCCTTTAACAAGAACACAGGCTGAAAGTAGAGGTAAGGCACTGTTCTTTGCCCCTTGAACAGTGAGTTCGCCACTAAGAGGCGAACCGCCCTGAATAATGATTTGAGACATCTCGACACCCCTTATGATTTGCATATATAATAAACAACCTTGGTTTGCTGCTAATCTGACAAACCAAAAATGTTGTGTTGCCGTGAGTATTTTGATATGATATTATATGCATTTTATGAGATGTGGTGAATATCTTAAGATAAAGCCTAGTATAGATTTTTGTAAATGAAAATCAAATGATGATGTCAGTTCATTTTAAGCTCTTCATTACAGTATTATATATTAATTCCAGTGAATTCTCAATGTATAGTTTTTTAGCATTTTGTGAAATTTCTTGAGTTTTTTGCTTAGTTTCAAGAATATTGTCTACTTTTTCCATAAGTATTAAAGGAGTGAGGTTTTTTTCCTCTATAACTTCTGCTCCTCCAATATTAACTAGTGACATAGCATTGTGAAACTGATGATTTTCGGATACGTTAGGGGAGGGGATTAAAATCGACGCTCTTCCCATAGCTGAGATTTCAGCAACTGTAATTGCTCCTGCTCTGGAAATTATTAAATCTGCAGCTGCAAAACAGTCCTGCATATTCGATATATATTCAAGCACACTCACGTTATTGCTGTTTGGATTAAGTTTTAAAGAAGATTTGTAATCTCTGTTGTTGTCAGATAATCCATATCCATGGATATGCTGATATCGTGAGTCTTTAGAACTTCTCTCAAGCAAAGGCTTCATAGCTGTGTTGATGGTTTTTGCGCCTAAACTTCCACCGAATGATAAAATTACAGGGCGATCATCAAGATTTAGCTTTCTCCTTGCTTCTTGCTTGTCGGTGTTTGAAAAAGAGGAGCGAACCGGATTTCCTGTTACAACAGTAGTTGCTTCGGGTGGGAAATGATTTTTAGCGCTTTCAACAGGCAACATAACAGCTTTAACGCTTTTGGCAAGCAATTTAACAGTGACACCCGGATATGCGTTGCTTTCGTGTAAAAAGCATGGAATTCCAAGTTTTGCAGCCTCTCTTATGACAGGTCCGCTGACATAACCGCCTGTTCCGATGCAAAAATCGGGCGAAAAATCTTTAATTAGTTTTTTTGCTTGCGAACTTGATGAAAACAATCGATAGACAGTTCTGATATTTTTAACTATATTTTTTGGAGACAGTTTTCTTTGAAATCCTGAAATTGTTATGGATTTAAACTCGTAACCCGTTGGAGGAACAAGTTTTTCTTCCATTCCTCCCTTGTTACCAATATATAGTATTTGAGCATTTTTGTGAGCAGTCTTAAAGTAAGAAGCAATTGCAAGGGCTGGATTGATATGTCCTGCTGTTCCTCCGCCCGTGACTAGAATTTTCATTTGTATAACTCCATTTCAAAAAGTAGGTGGGATAAAGCATGAAAAGTTTGTCACGTTTTTTCCATATAAGACCCACGTGACACCGAGAGCAGTACGCCCATTTCACCAAGAAGCATCAGGATTGATGTGCCACCGTAGCTGAAAAAAGGCAAGCTAATTCCAGTGTTTGGGATAGCGTTTGTGACCACGCATAAATTCAAAACTGCTTGAATTCCAACGGTGAAAGTCATGCCAATACCGAGCAATGTTCCGAATTTGTCTTTTGCATTCATCGAGATAACAACTCCACGCCAAATTAGAGCAGCAAAGAGAAGAATGATGAACATTGAGCCAATAAATCCAAGTTCTTCTGCAGCGATTGGGAAAATAAAGTCATTTCTCGACTGAGGAAGATACATATACTTTTGCTTTGATTGTCCTAGTCCAACACCAAAAATTTGACCTGCGCCAATAGCATAAATTGATTGGACTGTTTGGAATGTGTCAACTCCGGCAGGAGGGTTAAATGGGTCTATCCAACCTTGAATACGAAGCAAAGCGTAAGCAAAACGGTCGGAAAAAAATACGAAATAAACAAGAATCGGAACAGCTATTGCTCCTAGAAATGCGAAGTATCTGAATCTTACACCACCAACAAACATAACAACGACAGAAATAGCCAAGATGATAACAGTACCTGAAACATGATTTTCAAGGAAAACTAAACCTGCTACAAAACCTGTCAACAAGAAACAAGGGAGAGCGCCATCTTTGAATGTTTCAATTTTTTTACCCTTTTTAGTTATTAATGTCGCAAGGCTTACGACGATAGAGAATTTTGCAATTTCCGAGGGTTGGAAGGTGATACCTCCTATATTAATCCAACGAACAGCATCTCCTTCTGCAAGTGCTAGTGCAGGAACGAGTAGAATTAACAACAAGAGAATTACAGTGATGGCTAAAATCAACATGTTGAAAATCATAAGTTGGTGGTAATCAACCACAGAAATGATGAGCATAGCGACTATTCCAAACGCAGCAAATCCAAACTGACTGCTGATGTAAGTATAACTGTTTCCAGTGTAGTATAACGCTTGTGCGAAACTAGCAGAAAAAAGCACGACAAGACCTATACCAACCAGTGCTATAACAATGATTAAAAGTGGTAAATCCATACCGACACCAAGGTTGAAAAGCCTATGTCGCATGTTACCTGTAAAAGCTTCTTCACGTGTGGGGATTCTTCTTAATGGGGAAGAGCTTGTTCTATCTGAATTAGCCTTATTGCTCGAAGGTTTTCTTCTCGAACTTTTTTGGCGAGGATTGCTTGTAACAGCCATTTGATAACTCCTTTTATGAATTTATGACGAGAATAACTCCAATTGCTCCACCTATTGCAGTAACCAAGCCGAAAATGGCGCAAATTTTCATTTCGCTCCAACCGCACATCTCAAAGTGATGATGTATAGGAGCCATTTTGAAGAGTCTTTTACCTTTAGTCATTTTGAAATACGAAACTTGAAGAATAACAGAAGCCATCTCTACTATATATATTATACCCACAGGAAGTAATAATATAGGCATATTTAAAGAAAAAGCTAAAGCACACACAATACCGCCGAAAAATAATGAACCTGTGTCTCCCATAAATACTTTTGCTGGGTTAAAGTTCCATGTTAAAAATCCGAGGCAAGCACCTGCTAATGCACAAGCAAATATTGCAGTTCCAATGTAATTTAAATAGATAGAGCTGACAAGGAATGTGAGTGCTACTACAAAAGTGACTGTTGAACATAGTCCGTCAATTCCGTCTGCAAAGTTAGTCGCATTTACCATTCCAACAATGATAAGTGCAGAAAGTAAGTAATAGAACAGTCCGAAGTCCACAGTCCCGAAAAATGGAATGATAGTTTCTGTAGTTGCGCCTGCTAAATACAATGAATATAGGTACCCTCCAGCTATTGCAAATTGCAAAAGCAGTTTTTGTTTTTCGGTGAGGCCTAAATTTCTTTTTTTCTTTATGCTGACATAGTCATCGATAAAGCCTACAAAACCATAGGCTAGTGCCATTATTAATCCTGAAAATAATTTAGTCCTTGAAAGTGCTGTCTCACCCGAGAAAAAGTCTGTGGCGATTATATATACTGCTAGAACTGCGGTGGTAATTCCAAACATGAACATCAAGCCGCCCATCGTGGGTGTTCCTTGTTTCTTTTGATGCCATTTTGGACCTTCTTCTCTTATTGTCTGACCAAATTTGAGCCTTTTCAAAAAGGGTATCAAATAAAAGCCTGAAAGTGAGGTTGCGACAAAGGCAATGACAACACTAAGAGTATAATAAACATTATTCATAATGTTTTCCTTTCATGTGTGGTTGATTGAATTGACTGATATTACCAGTGAAGAAATAAAACTAAATCTTGGATTAGATTAGGATAAAGTAATATCAGTCGGGCTATAAATAATAATATTTATCCACCAATATTGTCTGCGTTTTCTTGTACTGACATATCTATTACAGTAACTTCGATTACCGAACCTCTTTTTACTTTAGTGTCGACAGGGATACTTTGGTTTTGCGCAGTTGCATTTGAATTTAAAGAAGGTCCTGTTATTACAATTTGTAAATCGTTGATATTTGCGAGGTATTTACAGTTAGCAATATCGTAATTGCTGAAATCAGGCACAGTTATCATGTCCTCTTCTGCATAAATCGTTTCTATGGAGACGACCACATTTCCTCCGGCAGGCATGGTTTCGCTAGCGGAAGGAATTTGCATATTAACTATTTCGTTATCTGCGATATCTCCGTAAGTTGAGTAGGTTAGTCCTAATTCTGCAAATCTATCTTTTGCTTCTGCATATGTTATTCCTACAACATTTGGAGCGTAAACAACTTCATCTAAGAACTCAGATTCTGAAAGTTTGCTTTCAACACCTAGATAAGGTAGAATTTCTGACATTATTTTTGAGAATGTAGGCCCTGCCATAGAACCTCCCGAAGCAGTACCGTTTGTCGGTTCGTCATAAAAAACAAGAAGTGCATATTGGGGGTCGTCTGCAGGAGCAAATCCACAGTACGAGGCTATGTGTTGCATTTCTTTGTCTGGGTCTGGGTTTGCATAATATTCGTCAACTTTTTCAGAAGTACCTGTTTTTCCTGCAACTCTATATCCAGGCACATTACCAGCGTTACCTGAACCTGTAGTAGCATTTTCTAGCATATAATCTGTAACTAGTTCGGCTACACTTTCAGAGACAACTTGCCTTTTATATGAAGTATCAGCGGTTTCAACAATATTTCCATCTTGGTCAAGCATTCTTGAAACAACATGAGGTTGAACAATATATCCACCGTTTGCAACAGCGGAAATAGCTGTTATCATTTGAATTGGTGTAACTCTGAAACCTTGACCGAAAGAGTAAACTGCTAAGTCAACAGGTCCTAAAGAATTATATCCGAGGTAAATACTGTTAGCTTCACCTGGGAGGTCAATTCCAGTTGAATCCCCAAGACCAAAAGCGTTGAAGTAATCCAAAAAGTTTGTACCGCCCATTTCAGCTGCAGCTTGCATTAAATATGGGTTGCATGAATTTGTAAGAGCACCCCTTGCATCTAAGAGGCCATGTGAGCCACCATATGAGTTAACCCAACATCCAATTGCAGGAACTCCGGGATAAGGAACATGCGAACCGGTACACGTGAAAGTGGTTTGGTCTGTTATCGAGCCTAAATCCAAAGCACTGGCAAGTGTTATAGACTTGAAAACAGAACCGGGATTGTACGTGTCACTTACTGCTTTGTTTCTCCACTGCGCATACAGTGCATCGGTATATGCAGCGTTTTGTTCTTCGTCAGGCAAAAGATCTATTTCTATTCTAGCGTCGTCGTCATAAATTGTAAAAGGATCGTTTAAATCATACTCATTGCTAGAGGCTAATGCAATAATAGCACCTGTGTTAACATCCATTACGACAGCAACCGCTCCGTTTTGAACTGCGTATTCTTCAGCACCTGCTTTTAGATGCTTTTCAACAATACTTTGAACTGTTTCATCTATAGTTAAAACAAGGTCATAACCGTTTTCCGCACTAACTAACTGCTCGTATTGAAAAGGCATATCACCACCAACGGCGTCTTTCAGGCTTACCATTCTGCCAGTAGTTCCTGTTAGTTCTTTATCGTATTCATATTCTAGTCCTTCAAGACCAATGTTGTCGGTTCCTGTAAATCCTATTACAGTTGATGCTGTTGACCCATATGGATAATATCGCTTATACTCATTAATAAGCCTGATTCCTCCCCCAATTTGATTTTCTTCAATCATATCAAGGATTTCTTGCCTAACGTCATCTTCTACTTTTCGTTTTACATATGCAAAATAGCTGTTTTGTTGAGTCAAACCATAAATGTAATCGCTATCCATATCTAGTATTCTACCCAGTTCAGTAGCGATTAGCTCTTTTTGATCGGGATTCATCATATTAGGTTCTACAGTTACAGACCAAACACTTGCGCTTTGAGCAAGCACTTTTCCGTTTGCATCATATATTGTTCCCCTATTTGATGTTAAAATTGAAGTAGAAAGACTTTGCCCCATAACATTTGCAGCCATTTCTTCTCCACGAAAAATTTGCCACATGGCAATATAACCCACAGCATAAAGCAGTAGGCACATAACAAGTGAAAAAACAATCAAACATCTTATTTTCATACGTTGCTTGTTATCCAAAATACCAATCCTTTCAAAAAACCAAAATAGAATAAGAGACGACCATTGGTCGTCCGCTATTTGGGAGGTAAAATCCCTTTTGCGGACGCTCACTGAGCGCCCCTAAATTACTTTGTAATTAACCGTACAAAAGCACAATTACTAAACATACTCAATACAGTAATATTTATTCAAATTAAAAACAGAATATAACGAATTTTAGGAAATTCCCCAAAATTCTAATACTTGTTCCCACCAAGTAGCTTCCTCTTCTTCATATACAACTCCATTGTTATCGCTTGCAATGTTGATATATGTAATTTGCGATTGATTAACTTTTTCCATAGATAGGTTATCTCTAACATAGGCTTCAATTTCAGTGGCTTCCATAGTTCCTGCTGCTTGCATCTCTAATTGAACTTGTGAGCCTTGTAATTGATTTAAACTGTTTTCCGCAGAGTTGATGCTACTAGTGAGCTCAGAAATTTTTACCTGTCCTTGAACCATTGCCAACAACAATATAAAAACAGCAACCGAAGAAATTAACATTCCTGCAACTCTTCCCAGTTTAATACTTTGCCTTTTTGCTTTTCTTAATTCTTTTTCATTAAGCCTAATTAATTTTTGAGCTCTCTTTGCTCTACCTTTTTGTACCTTATCTGATTTCTCAGGTTGCAGCTCACGGGCTGCATTACCATCAAACTGAATTTCCTCAATATTCGCCAACGAAATCACCGTCCTATTTACACAATTTTTTCAATAACTCTTAATCTGGAACTTCTTGCTCTTGGGTTATTTTCCAATTCCTTTTGAGTTGGGGTTAACCCTTTTTTATATATTAGTTTACCCGAAGCTTTTCCTCCACATATACACACAGGAAAATCTTTAGGGCAAGTGCACGATACGCACCATTCCCTCATCTGTTCTTTTACAATCCTGTCTTCAAGCGAATGAAAAGTAATCACACACAGTCTGCCACCAATGCTAAGCAAATCAAAAGCTGAAACTAATCCTTCTTTCAACCTGTCTAACTCACCGTTGACAGCAATTCTTAATGCTTGAAAAGTCTTTCTTGCAGGGTGTCCTTCAGCTCGTCTAACGGCTGCAGGAACTGCATTTCTTATGATGTCTGCAAGCTCTAATGTAGTTTCAATTTTTTTCTCTTCTCTGTAATTAACAATAGCTTTGGAAATTCTTACAGCAGATTTATCTTCTGAATAAAGCGAAATAATCCTTGCTAACTCTTGCCAAGATAAAGAATTTACTAATTCTTTTGCGCTAACTCCATCTTGACTCATACGCATATCGAGGTCAGCATCATTATGATATGAAAAGCCTCTTTGCGAACAGTCTAATTGATGTGAGGAAACTCCGATATCAAGCAAAATTCCGTCAGCAGAATAAATTCCGTTCTCGTTTGCTAAAAGTTTAATTTCAGAAAAATTACCTTTTACAATTTTGACAAAATCGAAATGAGATAGTCGCTTTTTGCATGTTAATATCGCATCAGGGTCTTGATCAATACACATCAAAGTGCCGTCTTGAATTTTTTCTGCAATGGCAAATGAATGACCTGCACCACCTGCAGTGCCATCTATGTAAGTTCCATTAGACTTAATTGCAAGACTTTCAATTGTTTCCTCGAACAAAACGGGGATATGTGAAAATTCCATTATGAGCGAGAACACCTCCGAAAAATCAAAACAAATACGATTGATAAACATTATACCTCAAATGAATAAAATTTGCAAGCAATTTTTTCTTTTTTTTAGTTTACATAATGTTTTTAATGTAAAATGTGAAGTATATTGTGTAATATCACAAACTTAGCCTTACTGATATTATCCGAACTACTCCTGAAAAAGCAAGAAAAACACTAATGCAATATTAGCAATTGGAAAATCAACTATAATATTGCATTAGTAATCTAAAATGATAAATTTAACTATTTTTTATTTTTTTTCTTTGCTAATGGAATTCTTTTTAAAACTGCAGAATTTTCACTCTTTTTTAAACTATCTTTTTCATTTTTCTGTTGCAGTAAGATATCTTGGTAAATCTCTTCATATTCGCTTCCTGAAAGAACATTTGCATCAATTTCTTTTTCTTTTAATCTTTTATTGCAGTGATATTTAATCAAAGTATAAAAAACAGCTAAAACTGGAGGCCCTAAAAGTATTCCGCCAATTCCAAACAGATTGCCCATAACAGTTACAGAGGTGATAATCCAAACTCCTGGTAGACCTAAAGAAGAACCCATAACTCTTGGATAAATTACATTACCTTCAAATTGTTGAAGAATAATGAAGAAAATCAAGAAGTACAGTGCGTCCATTGGGTTTACTAGTAAAATCAGGAATGCGCCAATACCTGCACCAATAAATGCTCCGAACATTGGAATAAGAGCGAATACAGCTACAAAGGTGGAAATCAAAAGTGAATAGTCAAGGCTAAGCAGAGACATTCCTATATAACACATTGTGCCTAAAATCAAACATTCTGTTAGCTGGCCTCTGATGTAGCCTGAAAAAATCTTGTTTGAAATTGACAAAACCATAGAAATTCTGTTCGCATAACGCCTTGGAACATATGAATAGAGGAGTTTTTTTGAATTCTTAATAAGTGTTTCTTTGTCTGACAAAAAGTAAATTGAGAAAATAAAACTTAAAACGATAGTGAATACTCCTGCAGCTACGTTTACTGTAGTAGAGAAAACAGAAGCAAATATATCGGTTGCTGTTTGAGTGAAGCCGTCTATAATAACTGCGATATCAAAGTTGCTTAAAAATGATTCTTGTATAGCATATAAGTCGATATCTAAGTTGAATTGAATAATCAATCCTTCAATCCATTTAATGAATTGAGAGAGATATGTTGGTAATACTTCGCTTGCGGTTTGTGCAAACGAGTTAATAGAACGGGCTAACTCGGGGATAAGTATCAAAAGCAATAGTATGAAAGCAAGAATTAGGACTAAATATGATAGCATAAGTGAAATTGGCTTGCTAATTTTTACCCAAATCTTTCCTTTTTCAAAACGCTTGTTAAGAGACTTAAACACAATTTTATCAAAAAAGTTGAAGAGTAGGTTTAGAATAAAAGCTATTGCTAAACCTACAAAAAAAGGAGTTAAAGCAGAGAAAATAGTCCTTGTTAATGTTAAAAAGGAGTCGAAATTAAAGAATGCGTAGATTGCAAAAATAGTAAATGCAATTATAAGTAGTATTTGCGTAAATAATTTTTTGCTAAGACCACTATCGTTCTTGTTCATAAAATTCCTCGCTTCTCTATTAAATTTTGATTGCATAGTACGTGGATAAATACAATTGATGACAATTTTAAGTTATCATTTATACTTTCTTGTTGAATTCCTTGTTGCATTTCTGGCAAGTTACTCTAATTTCTCCACGACCTTTAGGAGCACGCAAATTTTGTTTGCATGAAGGGCATTTGAAGTATTTGTACATTTTGCGCTGAGAAAACATAGTTTTTTTGATTTTAAACCATTTTTCTAAAGGAGTGATGTATTTTAAGAAAGCATAGTATTCTTTTTGCCTTGCGTTAATATTACGTGACATCATTCTGTAGATAGAGTATACCCAAAATGCATACGATATGATTATGAATATAAAACTAAAAAATATTTGTCCTAGTATAGAAAAGATAAAACCGATAATCAACAGATATATATTTAATTTATCACTTCCGTAGCGTCCCATCATAAACCTTGAAAGCTTTTCTAGCATAAAAACGACCGTGCCTTTCTTGTGTGTTAGTAGAAAAATAAATATGCAATAGAAGTAAATATGAAATCATAAAATCTATAGCAAAAAAACTAATTTTATTATTGTTCATTTTAGAAATAGTATATGTTAAGTATATCCTTATTTTAGTTTTTTTTCAACTATAATAAGAGTTTTTTTACAAGAAGTTTACAAATGTGACATAAGGCTTGACAAATATGTCAAAATAAAATATCCTTTTAGTTAAGATATTGATGGTGGTTTAAAATGTATGTGACGGATTGGAGTTTCATTATGGAGAAATATTTAGAGGCAGGGAAAATAGTTGGTACGCATGGCGTTCAAGGAGAGCTTAAACTTGAGAATTGGACGGATTCTCCTGTGCTACTAAAAAAAATTAAGAATCTTTACTTTGATAAAGGGGAAACAAATGCAGGTCTTAGCTCTAGCAGAGTTCATAAAAACATGCTATTAATAAAACTCGACGGAGTAGAAGACTTAAATCAAGCTGAAAAACTTAGAGGGAAGATACTATATATGGACAGAAATGATGTAAAACTTCCAAAGAATAGATTTTTCATAGTAGATTTAATTG
>CAYJBU010000028.1:18040-18965 GCA_964368155.1 uncultured Eubacteriales bacterium
GAATTCTATGGCGAAATTACAGAAGTTTTTGAAACAGGAGCTAATAATGTATATAAGATTGAAAAGGATGGGAAAGATTATTTATTCCCCGCAGTTGACCACATGATTAAGAAAACTGATATTGAAAACGAAAGAATAGAAATTTTGCCTATTAAAGGTATATTTGACGGTCAGGAGATTAGCGATGAGGTTTGATTTTATCACGCTTTTTCCCGAGATGTGTGAGAATTATTTGGGCGAGAGTATTATTGGTAGGGCTAGAAAAAGAGGGTATCTGCAAATGTGCTTTCACCAATTGAGGGATTTTGCATTTGATAAACACAAAAAGGTTGATGATTGTCCTTTTGGCGGTGGAAAAGGTATGCTGTTAAAACCCGAACCTATTGCACAGTGTATAGAAAACTTAATCTCGCATTTAGGTGAAAAACCTTATATTATTCATATGTCTCCTAAAGGCAATGTTTTAAATCAAAAGAAAGTAATCGAATTGTCGAAAAAGGAGAGGATTTGCTTTGTTTGTGGGCATTACGAAGGAATAGACCAAAGAGTTATCGAAAAATATGTCGATGAAGAAATTTCGGTGGGCGATTATGTTTTGACAGGAGGCGAAATGCCAGCCGTAATAGTCGCTGATGCAGTTTCAAGAATGGTTAAAGGGGTGTTAAGTGATGAGGTGTGCTTTACTGATGAAAGTCATTTCACTGGACTTTTAGAACACCCACAATACACAAGGCCTGCAAATTGGAACGGAATGGAAGTTCCTCTTGTTTTACTCAGTGGTGACCATGGAAAAGTTGAGAAATGGAAAAAGGAACAAGCGTTGGAACTAACAAAAAAACACCGCCCTGATATGTGGGCGGCTATAAATGATAAATATAGTCAAACCAATACAAAACCCAAACAGACCAGCAGGTAAAAATCCGTT
>CAYJBU010000029.1:0-6454 GCA_964368155.1 uncultured Eubacteriales bacterium
ACTTTCGGATACGTAAACCTGTTTATGTTTTGGTATTCATGCAAGTATTGGTCTGGGGGATTGTAATAATTTTACAGGCGAATAATTTGGTTGATGTTCGAGAGCCGATTTTGATATTCCACATTCTTTTAGCTATTTCGATTGCGACAACGCTTATCACTGCTTTGTATGAGATATTTGTAAGAAAAAATAAACAGCTAAAAGTCTTTGGCTACAGTGGAGTAGCACTGTGTTTCTTTGCAGGAATTGACCTGTATACTTATTATTTCGCAAATGAGAACTATATGTCTACTTTTTTTAAAGTTGGAGTAATAAGTTTTTCAGTAATATTACTACTAGGATTTATGCGCGATATAACCGAGTTGCTCAAAGAGAATACCCGAGTAAAAATGTATGAAAAATTAGCATTTGAGGATATTTTAACTTCTTTAATGAATAGAGCTGCTTTTGAGAGAGATTTTGCTACATATAAAGCTAATCCAAAAGAAACAGAGGGTCTGTGCATTGGTATGTTTGATGTTAACGGATTGAAAGAAATTAATGATACTTTAGGGCATAAACAAGGTGACGAACTCATTAAAAGCGCAGCACATGCACTTAAAACCACATTTGACGGAAAAGCTAAAGTATACAGAGTTGGCGGAGACGAGTTTTCATTGTTGTCAAAGAATATTTCGCAAGATGAAACTGAATCGCTTTTGATATTTCTTCAAAATAACATTAATAAGAATAATGAAAATTCTGAATTTGTATTATCTATTGCGGGTGCACTGTGCTTATTTGACGCGGATAAGGACTCGTCTATAGATGAACTTTGGAAACGTGTAGACCAGGATATGTATAAACGTAAAATGGAGATGAAAAATACAGATAACTCACTTGATGCGGATTGACACCTTGATTATATAGTCGAAAGAGTTTTGCACTAGCGTTTGTGTAAAGCTCTTTTTTGTACTAGTTTAGTATGATTTGGTTTATTAATTTGTGATTTTGAGAAAGAGCTTCAACTAATTTATCTGCTAAAAATATTTGGATAGAAACAATGTAAAATTCTAAAATTGATATTATACTAATAACAATTTGTACAAATAAGCAAATTGCATAAAAAAACAAATAAAATATATCAAAATAGCCCACGTTAAAATAACTAAAAAAATAACAAAATTATGAACAAGTGTACAAAATTGCATTAATTGAATGAAAAACATAGACAAAGTAAAATTGATATGATAATATAAAAACACATAATAAACACGCGTTTACAAACAAAGAAGGTGAATTATATTAATACAAAAGAAATTGCAAAACTTGCAAATGTTTCAAGAAGCACAGTGTCACGAGTTATAAATAACTACAGCAACGTCCCCCCTGAAACAAGAGAAAAAGTGTATGCTGTAATCGAAAAACATGGATATTCTCCTAATCATTTTGCACGGACCCTTGCAGGAGCTGATTCAAATATCATAGCAATTTTTATTGCGGATATAAATGATTCTAATAGTGATGATGAATGGATTGGAATGAACTCCCCATATAACATGGAACTATTATCAAATCTGATATCTGAATTAAAGGGGTTAGGGTACATTTCTCTTGTTAACATTATTACAAAAAGTAGTGAAATTAAGGAGATAAGCAACCTGTTTAAAAGCTCTATGATATACGGGGGTATTTTTACAGGATTCCCCTATAAAAACAAAGAGTTAACAAAAATTGCAAGTAGCTATAATGCGGTATTTATTGATCAATTTTTAGAAAATGACGATACAGACAATAAGATTAAGAAAGTGAATTGCGATGATTATTTAGGAGGTTATCTAGCAACAAAACATCTTATAGAAAACGGGCATAGAAATATTTTGCATATTGAGGGCGATGACAGGTTGTCGTCTCTTCAAAGAAAAAATGGGTATCTAACAGCGATTAATGAGTGTGAGGGAATGGTATCAAGTGTTATCAGTGGAATGTACAAAGAAGACACCTCTTACGAAGAAACAAAAAAACATCTTAAAAACAACACTCCAACAGCTATTTTTGCAGCAAACGACATCATGTCGCTCGGCGCAATTAGAGCGATAAATGACAGTGGATTATCTGTTATGGATGATATATCTATAGTAGGTTATGATAATCTAAAGCTTGCAAAGTGGCTGAATTTAAATCTCTCGACTTTTGAGATATCGTTAAAGAACTTGTCGAAATCATGCATTGAATTATTGTTTGACAAGACAGCAAAACATATAATTCACACACCGACTTTCATTGAAAAAGGTACTGTTAAAAAAATCTAAATTAATTTTATGATTTTTTTAAGAATAAAATAAACGCGTGTTTACGCACAATATTAACAATTTATTTTGGAAGGAAAATTCTAATGTTAACTATCTTAATTTCTTTTATAGTTTTTTCAGCTGCGGTTGGAATTATTACGTTCTTGAAAACCAGAAACGACAAATTAAACACGAGTGATGCATATTTTTTAGGAGGCAGAAGCCTTACCGGAGGAGTTATTGCTGGTTCGCTTCTTCTTACAAACTTGAGCGCAGCTAGCTTTGTGGGTATGTCAGGGCAAGCATATTCGCAAAACATGGCAGTTATGGGTTGGGAAGTAGGCTCGGGAATTACTCTTATTTTAGTAGCTTTGTTCTTAGTTCCGAGATACTTAAAACAAGGAATCACAACAATCCCTGATTTCATTCAATCCCGTTTTGACAGTGTAACTCGAAAGTTTATAACTATCTTGTTTTTAGTGAGTTACATAATTAATTTACTTCCAATCACTTTGTATTCAGGCGCAATTGCTATGGGACAAATATTCAATATTTCTGAAATTTTTGGAATTACAGAAGTTCAAGGAATTTGGCTTATGGTCTGGGTTATTGGTATTATTGGCGCAATTTATGCTATTTTCGGGGGCTTGAAAGCTGTTGCGATTTCTGATACAATTAATGGAATAGCACTTGTGATTGGTGGTCTTTTAGTTCCAATCTTTGCATTAATTTTCTTAGGTTTGGGGGACATCGGTGCTGGTTTTGACGCTTTCTTGAATAGTGCTCCTGAAAAATTTGATTCTGTTGGGACAGAGGACAGTTACCTACCATTTTCAACAATGTTCACTGGTTTGATTTTAGTTAATCTTTATTACTGGGGCACAGACCAATCTATTATTCAACGTGCACTAGGTGCGAAAAGCCTTAAAGAAGGGCAAAAAGGCGTAATTTTTGCGGGGCTTTTAAAAGTTTTAACTCCGTTGATGGTTATAATTCCGGGAATATTAGCTTTCCAAATTTTGGGTGGTGAAGTTGAGAACGTTGACACAGTTTATCCAATGCTTGTAAGCAAAGTATTGCCTGCTCCGATTATTGGATTATTCGCTGCTGCTATGATGGGAGCGATATTAAGTACATTTAACAGTGTTCTAAACTCAGCATCAACTCTTTTTGCTTTAAATGTTTATAAACCAGCTGTTAAAAAAGAAGTGAGCGACGAAAAACTTATAAAAGTGGGTAAATTATTCGCTCTTGTAATTGCGATAGTGTCAATGCTTGTTGCACCACTAATTTTAAATGCTCCAGACGGATTATTCGATTATCTTCAAACAATTAACGGATTCTTCAATGTTCCGATTTTCACTATCATTTTCATGGGTTACTTGACAAAAAGAGTTCCGTCAATAGCAGCAAAAGTTGCAATAGTTTTCTTCGTTTCAGTATATGCAATTACTCAGTTAGTTTGGGATACAGGGCTTCATTACCTACATATTTCGGCAATTTTATTCGTGTTGTCTTGTTTAATCATGTTTGTTATCGGGAAAATTAAACCAATGGATCACGATTATGAGTTACCAGTAAATAATGTAGTTGATATGGAACCTTGGAAACACAGATACACATTCAGCGGATTTGTTATCTTTGTAATGCTAAGTATGTATGTTGTGTTCTCCCAAATTGGAATAGCAAGGGCTGAAGGGTTTGGCATTGACACACTGTTAATCATCTTGGCTATTGGCGCAGTTTGCGCGGTTGGCTCAATTCTAATCAACAAAAAAGCAAATCAAAATAAATAATTATATTCTTAGGAGAATACCATGATTAACTTTTTAAACAACACTTTTCATTTGAGCAATGAAAACATCAGCTACATCATAAAAATAATGAAAAACAATCAGCTGGGACAGCTTTATTTTGGCAAGAGCATTCGAGATAGAGATAATTTTGATCACTTGCTTGTAGAGAGAACAACTTGTTTAGCTCCGTTCCCTTTTGAAACCGACTCTGCGTTTTCGCTTGAAACTCAAAAACAAGAGTTTCCAAGTTATGGAACTGGGGATTTCAGAGACCCTGCATTTCAACTAACTCAATCAAACGGTAGCAGAGTTAATGATTTCATTTATAAAAGTCATGTGATTTTCAAAGGAAAAAACAAAATTGAGGGATTGCCTCAAACATATGGTGATGATGTCGAAACACTTGAGATAACTTTAACGGACGAATTAATAAACTGCGATTTAATTTTGAAATATCACGTTTTTGAAAATTTTTCAGGGATAGTTCGTTCTGCGGAGTTTGTGAATAATTCTCAAGACACTCTAAAAATCAATCGTGCAATGTCACTTTGTTTAGACTTATACGACTATGATTATGAAATGATTACATTAGATGGTGCTTGGTCAAGAGAACGTCATATCAGCACCAGAAAACTACAAAAAGGAATTCAATCCGTATCGAGTAATCGTGGAGCTAGCAGCGCAATGCACAATCCGTTCTTAGCACTAAAAAGACCTAACACAAGCGAAAATGCTGGCGAAGTTTATGGATTTACTCTTGTTTATAGTGGGAATTTCCTTGCACAAGCGCAAGTAGATGCTTATGATGTTACTAGGGTGTTAATCGGAATAAATCCATTTGAATTCGAATGGTCACTTACCCAAAACGAAAGATTTCAAACTCCTGAAGCTGTGATTTCATTTTCAGAAAACGGTTTGAATGGAATGAGTCAAAATTTCCATAATTTGTTCAGCAATAATTTAGTCAGAGGAAAATATAAAAACAAAACCAGACCTATTTTGATTAACAACTGGGAAGCTACTTATTTTGATTTCAATGAAGAAAGTATACTTGAAATTGCAAGCAAGGCAAAAGAACTGGGTGTCGAGTTATTTGTTCTTGACGATGGCTGGTTTGGTAAAAGAGATGATGATACCACATCTCTTGGTGATTGGTCGGTTTATCTTGACAAGCTGCCTAATGGTATTGATGGCTTGTGCAAAAAAATCAACGACTTAGGTTTAGAGTTTGGGCTTTGGTTTGAGCCTGAAATGGTCAATGAGATAAGTGAGTTGTATAAAACTCATCCGGATTTTGTAATTAAAACGCCAAACCGAAACATGACATATGGAAGATTTCAATTTGTGTTGGATTTCAGTCGTGACGATGTAGTTGAATACATTTTTAACAAAATGTGTGATACAATTGATAATGCAAACATCAGCTATATAAAATGGGACATGAACAGAAATATTACAGAGAGTTTTACACTGAGTTTGCCTCCTGAGCGACAAAAAGAGTTCTTTCATCGCTACATTCTGGGGGTTTACAAACTCTATGAAATGCTCATAGAAAAATTCCCTAACATCCTATTTGAATCCTGCGCTTCAGGTGGTGCTAGATTTGATGCTGGAATGCTCTATTACGCTCCACAAGCTTGGGCTAGTGACGACACTGACGCGATTGAGCGCTTGCATATTCAATACGGAAGCTCGATGGTCTATCCAATCTCTTCAATTGGAAGCCACGTAGCAGCTGTTCCTAATCACCAAGTAGCAAGAGTGACTAACCTTGATACAAGAGCAAATGTCGCCTATTTTGGAACTTTTGGATATGAGCTTAACGTCAACCAAATAAGCAATGAAGAAGCTCAAAAAATGAAAGCGCAAATAGAATTTTTCAAAAATTACAGGGAAGTTATACAGCTAGGAGATTTCTATAGACTGCAAAGCGGAAATTATTATAGTTGGATAGTGGTTTCTAAAGACAAAAAAACTGCAATTTTAGGATATTATAAAATTCTTGCTACCCCAAATACATCAGTTAAAAAAATAAAATTGGTGGGTCTCGACACAAAATTAGAATATATATGTGGTGATAAGTCTTACTTTGGAGACGAACTAATGAATGTAGGAATGATTTTGAAAACAGAGTTTATGGGACAGTCTGAAATTGTAAACGGAAAAAAAATAGAAACCGATAAGGGTGATTTTACTTCTCAACTCTATGTGTTTGAAGCGAAAGAATAATTTGGTTTTATATTGTATTCATATTATTAATCTCTTAAATTAACACAAAAAGAAAGATATCTTTAAACTATATAAGTAAGGGGTCGACGTATTAAAGAATTTTCTTGTCATAATGCATAAACTGAATTAGATATTGTAGGGACGCCCCTTGCGGGTGTC
>CAYJBU010000029.1:6554-18762 GCA_964368155.1 uncultured Eubacteriales bacterium
CTACATTGTGCAAGATTACTTTAGTGCGACAGCCCCTTTGTTTTTTGAATATATTGAAAATCGCCTTAGAACGATAATGTAATCGTATTGATATTAATAAATAATTAAGTTGCATTAATAGTATAGGTATGTTAATATTAGTTTATATATTTTGAGTAGAAGATTAGAAGGACGGAGAATAAATATGGATAAAACATATCATGAAGTTTTGAAAAAGTTGCATTTTGACATGCACACGCCAGAGAACATTTTGCGTGTGGGAGAAGATTTGAATGTAGATGAGTATGTAAAATCAATCAAGATAACTGGTGCGCAATCAGTAACTTTATTTGCACGTTGTGGTTATGGATTAGTATACTATCCTTCAAAGTTTGGTATGCCTCATCCGAACATGAAAAGAGATGTTTTTGGAGAAGTGTGTGCTGCTCTGCGTGCAGAGGGTATTGATGTAACTGCTTATTTTTCATCAAGTCATATACAGGTCTCTCAAGTGGAAAATGGTGGTGTTCCGCAAGATTATGCAAGAGTTAATATGGAAGGCGAATATTTCCTTGACCCTATTCAAGACAAGAAAACATATGCACCTTGTCCTACTAGTGGTTTTCTGTATGAAAATTTATTGCCTACAATTTTTGAATGTAGCGAAAGATATGATATCAACGCGATTTGGATAGATGGTCTATATGGGATGATGAGCGGGGCTTGCCAATGCGATAGATGCAAAACTCAGTACTTAAAGGATATTCCGAATGCAAAAGGAATGCAACCGTCAAGACCGGTAAACAGATGGAGAACTGATATTATCTGGGAATTTTTGAATTCTGTAGGTATTGGAATTGAGAAAATTAGACACGGAATGTCTGTTGGAGCCGATGTAGTTGCATGTTTGCAATGGAGTCAACCCAAACCCGAGCACGTTGGTTTTATAACATATGACCCAGCAACAGCAAATCTTGCGCCGAATATCTCGCTTGCCTTGTCTTATGTAGCTTGGAGAGGAGTTACCTGCGACATGAATTTGCAAAGAATGAGAACATGGAGATATTTTAATTCTAGGCCAGTAGAGAGTTTGTGTGTTGAATCTGCAATTTGTGCAGCAATGAACAGCAAGTTGATTGCTGGGGACATTGTTCATGCTGACACAGTGCAACCTAACAACGAAGCAATGAAGATGATTAATACTTATTTTTCATATGGTGAAAAAATCCATGATAAAGTTAAAAATATTCCTTCATATGCTGATGTTGCAATATTGTCAAGCCCTGAAAACACAAGGAAAACTATAAGCAAAGACTGGGCGGTGAGACCGCAAGTTTTTGAGGCGGTATATCAATGTATTTTAACAGCTGGTCTAACAGCACATATTCTTTTTGATGATGATTTAGAAGAGAACTTGCATAAATATAAATTGCTAATCATTCCTGAACTTAGCTTCGTAGGGCGAAATGCGACTAATGCAATAGAAGAATATGTCGCAAGAGGTGGTAAATTGCTTTGTGTAGGGGATATACCAGCAGAAGTAGACCCATATGAATTAGATGATCTTGCAGATAAATCATTGTTCCAAAAGTTGTGTGGTAATGAATTTCTCGAACAGATGGAATGCGAATTATCATATATAGACTTGATTGGTACTAGTTCAGAAAGGTACATAAAAGGGAGTCCTTTAACACCAATTGCAGTGAGCGGGAATGTGAACTTGGTGAAAGCGACGACTGCGAAAGTGGAGTGCTATTTACATAAACATGGGCCAAGGTATCAGTATGGTGCGTTGCCTATTGGGAACAAAACCGAATTTACTGGAATTTCAGTGAATGAGTATAAAAAGGGTCGAGTCATATATATTGCTCAACAAATCTTTACAGATTACTATGATTTGGGTGATTTTTTGATAAAAAGATTGATACATGGTGTGGTTTTTGAGAATATCACTCCATACGCAAGATTGTCAGGAGCGTCTAATGCTCAGTTAATTATTGCAAAAAGCGAAAATAAAATTTGCGCTTCAGCAGTGGTAATTCAAGGGGATTTCAGAGCAGGTTCACCACGAATTATTGATGGATGTGGAAAAATTGCAGATTTAAAAATTCATATTGCAGAAACAAGAAAAGTTAAAACCGTAACTTCCGTATTAGGTGAAAAAATTGTTTGGGCATCAGACGAAACTGGGATTTTAATAGAATTGCAGCCTATGAATATTTATAGTGGTGTAGTGATAGAATTGGAATGATGTTTTCCATTTTGTAATTTTATTTAATGTTTTCTCCAATTCATATGACTACCCCAAATAACATATCTATCAGATTTTTCAGTTATAACATATGATGGAAATCTATATATTCCATATTCTGCTTATTATTGAGGTAAAAACTGATTTCTATCTAACTAAAACTCCTAAATATTGGTCAATATATTCACGCATATAATCTGCTCCTTTAATCCCCATAAATGGTAAATGCGTAGCAACTTGTGACCCTCTTAAAAACGGAGTGGATACTCTTACAGTGGTATTCGATTCATCTGTAATCATAATTGATACATCGTCAGCCAGTACAAGCATTTTGTTTTGCTTGAGAATTTGCATTCTTTCTTTTTCAGATGTAATATTCTTCACACCTCCATCAATGTTTTTTACAAACTTTAATGAGTGTTTACATATTTTATGTGGGGTGTCAATGCTGAATTCAGACAGCAAATTCGAAAGTCCAACCACTCTGTCATAATCAGCATAAATATAAGCTTTTGGAACGATTTTGGTCAGCATCGCCTTATATCTTGCATACATAATCATGTCAACACTTTTTACGTTTATCTCATCTAAAACATCTTGTGCAATGTCTTTACTTATCTCTTCGGAAACGCTTTTCAGCCATTCAAGAGTACCTTTATATCCATACGGTGCGCCATAGATAAATGGTGTGCCGTATTTTTTATTCAAGTACTGTGCAGACTTAAGTCCCTCATAACTAATTACTAAATTAAGTTTAGCACTAGACATTTTTTCAATATTTTCTAGCGTATTTGGCGTACACAAAGATACATTCATATCGTAATCAAAGGCTGTTTTCATCAAACTTTTAATTTCATTAACGTCTGACATTGCTCGATAGCTTTCGTACGAAGCCCCTATGATGTTATAAGAATTATCTATAATTCCTTCGCTTTCAAAAACCAATTCTTTCACAATAAGACTATAGGTATCGACTAGCCCTGCACTGTAATCACCACGCAATCCTGCATTCTCAAATGTAACTAATCTGGCAGATACTTTTTCTTGCATATAAGTGCAAACACCGATTAAATCAGTGCCAATAACCGCTGAAATAGATGAGGCAACTACAAAAATTACTTTTGGCGAAAAGTCTTCATCTAATTCGATTATCGCCTTTTCAAGCCTTTTTACATCACCCATTACAACATCGTCTTCACTCATGTGAGTTGTAAAATATCTGTTTTCCTGAGTAGTACCAATTTTTCTAAAAAAACCAGCACTAAAATGTGTTGTACCCGCAGGACCATATTCTAGTACAATTGCATCGGTAATGTTTAGCAGACTCCACAAAACTCCCATTCTGTCTGATGGAATGGGCAAAAATCTACATAATCCCATAATTATCTCACTTTCATCTTTTCATTATTTTTTTGTGAACTATCTAAAGTTATTGTGATTTGCTCAAGCATATACTCCACCACATCAAAGCCGAGCATTGAATGCGCTAGATGACTGCTTACACATGCAATTCCTTTCCTTGATAACACCACTGAATCTCTTATACCAAAATAAAGCGACGGTTTTAGCTCTTCGCACGCTTGTTGAAACGGAGTTGTGTTAGCTGATTTTGATACATAAGGGTCACTTACTTTTAATATTTCATCCTTATACATTAAGTCTTGTTCATCTACTTTAGAAATTTGGATAAGCAAAGGAATCATTCCTAATTTGCATAAAAACTCGTTAAATTCCAGATTGTTCATAGGTGTGCTACTGTAAATGTAAGTTAATCCATCTGTAACAGTTTCCAGTTCTTTTACAAGTCTTTCGGTATTTTCATACTTTTCGGTTATCTCTTTTGGAACATCTTTTTCTAATATCTTAAACAAATTGCAGTATTTTTGATAAACTCTATTTGGAGTGACCTCCCTGTTAAAAAACACATATGGTGTTCCGAATTTTTCTTTCATGGTTTTTGCTAGCGATAAACCAATATCGTGTACAACAATATTAACTTTTGCATTTGCAGCCTTTTTAATGTCGTCTATTGAACACTTGTCAGGTAGTACCATCCCTATTTCGGTGCCACTTTGTTCAACGATACTATACAATTCGGATTCCCTAATATCTCCTAATCTTTCACCAATAAAATTAGCACAGTCAACAACATTCGATTTCTGCATAACATTTGAACACGCTTCCATTGTTCTCTCAAGCCCAGGTAAATGGTCAAGGCTTTTAAAGTGTTCTGTATGGACGGACATAACCGGAGTGCTGTATATATCACTTAATTCAAGCGCAAGCGAATCCATGTCGTCTCCAATTATTTCTATAATGCAAGTAGTAACAAGGAAAACACACTTCGGCTTATACTCCTCCATTATCTCTAAAAAAGATTCTTTTACTTTATCTACACTACCAAAAGTTATGTCATAATCAGTTAAAACTACAGAAACGCATCTTCCTGTAACTCCACCAAATTTTTCGCTGCTACCCATGTTGAGTTTATTATAATATGTACATTCATCAGTTCCAACTACAACCATCAGCGCATCGCTAATCCCGCTTATAGCCATAGTAGCTCCTAAAAGCGGACAGTGACTTCCGGGAAAAAGATAATGCGTCATATGCCCAACATCTTTCAAGGTTTTTACCTCGGATAATCTGTTAAGCCGTGATAATAATTTTTCGTTATCTATCATATTTATTGCCATCCTTTTACTGTGAGGTGCAATGTTTTGAGTGGTTTTGCATTGCGAGCAAACTCGCATTTTGCAAAATTCAAATCGTAAGATTTGAAAGCACAAAACTTGCCGTTTGAAAATTTATTTTCAAACTTTTCTCCTTTTTTTGAATTCAGTAGTACAATCTTTTATGAAAATATAGTTTTGTCTTTTTTCATTGACAAAACTATATTATTCTCAATAATTATTCTGCTAAAACATGTGCTTCAATAATATCCATTAACGCATGAATATCGTCTATAATCGAAATTCCCAACGAAGAACGATATGTTGATGAAAGATAGAAAGTATCGCCCTCTACAAGTGCATCAAATGAATCCCAATAATCTTGATTTTCTTTGTATGCCTCTTCCATTAATTTTTGGAATTCTTCAGCCTCATTTTCTATTCTAAGAGCAGATGCAACAATAAAAATATAATCAGGGTCGTAACCAATCATTGTTTCCATGTCTATTGGCATGTTATAAGATTCTGCGCCCTCGTTTACATTCTCGTAACCTAACATATGCAAAATGCTTCCTAAATAACCCTCGGAGGTTTGAATTCTTGTGTTAGGTAAAGTGTTGTGCAAAACCATTACAGTTTTTCCAGCAGAAACTTCAGTTTTAAATTCTTCAATTCTTACTTCTAGTTCATCAAATCTACCCATTAATTCTTTCGCCGCTTCGCTATCATTTCCGAATGCATCAACTAGCGCTTGTGTTGTTGTTTTTGTATTAGGGTATGTAGACGAAGGTCCATCAAGAACGTGGTACACAGGAATTCCAGCGTCGTGGAATACTTGTGCATCTGCTGATTGTGTCAACAAAATGAAATCTGGTTCTAGCGCAATTACTGTTTCATAGCTAAAATCATCTGCAGTTGTTTGTAACACTTCCGCTGTATCGGTTATATCATCAGACCAGTCGATTTTTGATGTTGACGGAACCCCTACAAATGTTAGCCCTAAATTGTGCAATGTCATTACAGGAGCAGTTGACAAACTAACAACTCTTTCAGGCCACTCCTCTAAAACTACAGGCTCAGTATGCCCTAATGCTTGCATTTCTTCGGTGTAATAAATAGTGATTGACTCGTCTACTTCTTCTATTTGTGATGAAGATGGTTCTGCAGAAGCTGCTTCTGAAACGACTTGTGATTGCTCAGGAGTGCTTGAGTTATCAGGAGCTTCTCCCTGTGCGGTTGTGCAAGCAGTCAGTGATGTGATAAACATTGTTGCCGCTAAAGTAGCTAATAAAATTCTTTTCATTTTTAAACCATGCAAATTTGCTTTTGCATAAATACCAATATAGTATTTCCCTTTCATATCATAATTCAATTCATTATTCAAAACATTAATTTAGACAAGCGATTTATATTCTAAATCTTGAGCTGAATACTTCGTAAAAAGTTCTATTCTCTCATTAAAACGCTCTGTTGCTAACGCAATGTCATTAACGCTAGGATGTTTTTTCATTATTTCCCATCTAATTTCACTTTGTGGGGTAGCACTGTGATGACTATCTTTCGGTGCTTGTCTGAATTTTTCTATAAGAGCAGGTGATAATGCACCGTTGCAAACAAAGCTTCCTAAAACAGTGTTTTTTTCCTTGATTAAATCAATTCCCTTTACAAGCGAACCGTTGCCATGGGTCGAGTCACAGAAATAAGCAAGAGTCGCAAAAACTCCTACAACCTTGTTTTCTAAGCTTTCCATCAACTTAATCATCTCAGGATTTGGACCGCCCTTATCCACCCAATAACCTAACAAAACTATATCTGCATCAATTTCTACACCTTTTGCTAAATCGTGAATGCTTTTCTCTTCAACTTGAAGACCCTCGAAAATTCCCTCGGCTAGTTTTTTTGTCGACCCTGACAAACTTGAATATATTACTTGTACTTTCATAATAGAATACCTCCTTGTTTTTGTGTTTTCCCAGTTTCTAGTGGCTAGTTGTCATAATAATGTTGATATGTATTCATCGACACATTCTCTTATATAATCTGCTCCTCTTATTCCAACAAAAGGCAAATGGGTTGAGATTTGAGAACCTTTTATTATTGGACAACTAAACCTTATCTTGCTATTGTCTTCTCCAGCTACATAGTTCGAAACATCATCGGCGAAAATCAATGTTTTATTTAGTCCTTTAAGCACATTAATTCTGTCTTTTTCTGTCGGCAAGTGTTTTACATTTTCCTTTGGCTCTAAAATGTTTTTTAGCGAGTGTTTAGAGATAACATTTGGAGTTGCTAGTGACAAATCATTAAGAAATTCTGCCAAAGCCACTGCCCTATCATAATCTGAATAAACATAAGCTACAGGCTTAAATTTCCTTAACATTCTGCCATACATTCTATACTGCATTGTCTCTGCTATTCTCTCTTTAAGTTTAGCTTCTAGACTAGAATTAACCGAAACTTCTATAATATCAGCTATATCCGACAGCCATTTTTGTGTTCCTTTATAGCCATATGAGCAAGCGTATATATACGGAGTTCCAAATGTTTCTTGCAAAAATTTTGCTGCAGTAAGCCCCTCGTTGCTAATAACTAAATTTATTTTTACAGAAGACATTTTTTTAATATCTTCTATAGTTGTTTTAGCACAAAGTGCAGTGTTAAGCTTAAAACCAAACGCAACTTTCATCAACCTAGCAATTTCTTTTATGTCCGAACTCGCTCTGTACTCCCCTGTTGAAGCCCCGATAATATTAAAGGTTTTATCTACTACTTCATCGCTTTTTTCGACCATTCTCTTAACAAGCATGGTGTAAACCTCTTTTAATCCTGTGCTGTAATCTCCTTTGAAGCCGCCTTCTTCAAGAGCTATTAACTTAGCCTTTACATTTGGTGCAACAACGTTGCAAACGCCTGCAATATCAGTACCAATCACAGAAGAAACAGAGGACGCCACAACGAAAATAACCTTTGGAGAAAATGTCTCGTCAATCTCCACAAGTGCATCTTCAAGTCTTGTTGTGTCTCCCATAACAACATCGTCTTCGCTCATGTGAGTAGTAAACAGTCTGTTTTCTTGTTCAATATGTAATTTACCAAAGAAACCCATGCTATAATGAGTAGTTCCTGCTGGACCATATTCTAAAACAATTGCATCTTCAACATTCAACAAGCTCCATAAAATGCCCATTCTATCAGAAGGTGTTGGTAAAAATCTGCATAAACTCATCTACACAATCTCCTTTTCTAATTCTTTTTTATACTCTAAAGATAACAAAGCAGATTTGTGTAATTCTTCTAAAATATACTCTGTCACTTCAAAGCCCAGCATTGAACTTGCTCTGTCTGAATGCACAATGGCAATACCTTTTTTCTTTAATCTCACTGCATATTCATGCCCTAAATATAAATTAGGCTTTAAAACATCATAAACATACTGTAGAGGCGCAATATTAGCAGTTCTTGTAACATAAGGATTATGGGTTTCTTCAATCATGTTTTTGAATATTTTATCTTCTTCCGTTAAATATGAAAGCTGAATAAGAAGTGGTTTCATTCCCAGTTTTGCCATAAATGCGTTTAGCTCGAAAGAAACAAAAGGAGTGTTACCGTAAATGTAGCTAATCTCATTTAGGTCTTTCCTCATTTCTTCGCATTTGTTTTTAGCAGACTCATATTTTTCGTTTATAACATTTGGCATTTCCATTTCTAAAAATTCAAACAGCTCTTTATACGATTTAAGAATATTATCAGGGTCAGCCATTCTTTCAAAATAGACATAAGGAACTTTAAATTTTGCTTTCATTTTTTTTGCAAGTGGTAAAGCAGTGTTGTTTACAACAACATTAACTTGAGCTTTCGGTGCGCTAATTACATCGTCGATGTCACAGCCAGATGGTAACATCATTCCAATTTTCACACCATTCTCGCTTAAAACACTGTAAAGCTCAGTCTCGGTAAAATCGCCTAATCTTTGCCCTAAAACATTAACAGAACCATCCCTCTCACACTTTTTCATCATGCTTGCACAAGAGGTCAAAGTGCGTTCAATTCCCGGTAAGTGGTCTTGGCTTTTAAAATGCTCGGTATGCACAGACATTACAGGAATTTTGTAGTCATCAGTAAGCTGAAGACATAGAGAGTCAAAGTCATCACCTATAATCTCGATTACGCAAGTAGTAACCATAAATACACAAGTAGGTTGATATTCTTCATACATCTCTGCGAAAGCTTTTTCTACTTTTTCCACGCTTCCGAACGTCACGTCGTGTGTGTCAAGAACAACAGAAACGCATCTTCCGCCAATTCCTCCAAAAGCTTCGCTCATCCCCATCGAAGACTTGTTATAGTAAGCGCACTCATCTGTTCCAACCACCATAACCATTGCGCCATTAATCCCTCTAACCGCCATTGTTGCACCCATTAAAGGACAATGACTGCCAGGAAACATATAGTTTGTAAGCGGGGTTATTTCTTTTATAGTCTCAATTTCGTTTAACTTTTTTAGTCTTGATATTATTTTTTCACCATACAAAATATTTCCAGCTCCTTTTCTAATGTAAAAAAAGCAATATTTACAAATGAAATGCAACTATTGCCTTTTTAACTGATTAAATTTCTGCGTATACAATCAAGGGTTTCTCTCTTCCTTCTAAGTAAACAATTTCACAGTCTACATCATATACATCTTTCATCATTTTTTCTGTAATAACTTCGCTAGGAGTGCCTTCAGCATATTTTTTACCCTCTTTAATAACAATAATTCTGTCGCTTACTTCAAGCGCATGGCTAATGTCGTGAAGTACCATTATTATTCCCATGTCAGAGGCTTGCTTTAGGCTTTTAACAAGTTTCATCATATCGTGTTGATGTGAAACATCGAGAAAAGTCGTCGGCTCGTCTAAGAACAATAGCTCGGGCTGTTGCGCTAAAACAGTAGCAATCCAAACTCTTTGACTCTCACCACCTGAGCAAGAATTGATAGACTTATCTTTAAGTTCTGTAACACCTGAAAGCTCCATTGCCCATTCAATTATTTTTTTGTCTTCTTCGGAATTCTGGCTGTACCATTTTTGGTAAGGAACTCTGCCATAGCCAACTAAATCTTGCACTTTAAAGTCTGGTGGCGCACTATGCTTTTGCGGTAGCACGCCTATGTTTCTAGCAAACTCTTTGTTAGCTATTTTTTTAACATTTTGCCCGTCTAAATAAACGGTTCCTTTTTTGCATGGAAGCAACCTTGTAAGAGCCTTCAAAACAGTAGATTTACCAGAACCGTTTGGACCAATAATTGTTGTTATTTGGCCTTTGTAAATATTAACATCAATATCTTCAACAGCTATATAATCTCCATAGCTTATTTGTATTGATTTTGCATTAACTTCCAACTACTTTCCCCTTCTTTCTAAGCATGTATAAGAAGAATGGTCCTCCTGTAACTGCCATAACAATACCAACTGGAATTTCCATTCCTGGAACAACAATTCTACCTAGAGTATCTGCGACTAAAAGCACTAATGCGCCAAGCAAAGTTGTAACAGGCAACATCGCTTTATAGTCCGAACCAACCAAAATTCTTGAAATGTGAGGAACTACCAATCCCACAAAACCTATCATACCTACTAATGTTACTGTATAAGCTGCTAAAAATGCGGCTACAGCTGAAAGCAATATTCTGCAAAAATTCACGTTCACTCCCAAGCTTTTTGCCATTTCATCACCTAATTGTAATACATTAGCAAATTTAATACAGCAAAATCCTAATACTATTCCAATACTTCCATATATTACCGCTAATTTCACTTGCTCCCATGAACGACCTGAAAGGCTACCGTTCATAAACGCCAAAACGCTAGACAAATCGTCTGAATGTAATAGTTGTAGCATAGAGTTATATGCGCCTAACACAGAGTTAATAGCAACACCAGCCAAAATAATTCTAACAGGGTCTACTCCGCCTTTCCAAGCCATTGAGTAAATTAAAAAACAAGCCAAAGCTGCTCCGACAAATGCATATAAAGGCAGAGAAGCAGTATGATGTGGGAATAAAAGCAAAACTGTTATTGCTGCAGTTCCAGCTCCTGCTGAAACACCTATACTACCTGGGTCTGCTAATGGATTTCTCATAACTGACTGTAGCAATGCACCTGCAATAGACAAAGAAGCACCAATAACCAAACCTAATAAAAGCCTTGGAAGTCTCAAATTAAAAATAATTATGTAAACTGGATCTTTAGGGTTTACTGTACCATTAAAATACTGCTTAAAAATATCAATAATCTCATTTATTCCATAACCTGCACTTCCCACATTTAATGCGAAAAGTGAGGCTAGTACGATTAGCACAATCAATATAGTACAAATTGCACTTACTTGGAATATTTTTATAGTTTTCTTTTTCGTTTTATCTTGCATCGTGTTCCTCGATAATATCAATTAATTCGTTAATTTTATCAATTACATTTATACCTGCTGTAGATACAAATGATGTTGGAAGATAGATTGTTTCACCTTCTTCAATTGCTGGAATTGCATCCCAGTAGCTTTGATTACTTGCATAATCTGCTTCCATTATTGCCTTGAATTCATCACCTGTGATCGCTCTGCCTGTTGCAAAGAAAAGGTCAGGGTCATAGCCTAAAGCTTGCTCGAAGTCTAGTTGAACCATTGAACCAGCATCACTTTCAAAAACATTTGTGAAGCCCATCATGTCAAGCATGCTTCCTAGAGTTCCGCCTTTGGTTTGAATATAGTGTGAAGGTGGTGCAGACTGTAAGACCATTACAGTTCTGCCAGCGTTTTTAGTTTGTTGTTCAACTAACCTTGCTTCTAAATCTGCAAAATCTTGCATAATTTCTTTTCCTGCCTCAGAGTTAGCGCCAAAAGCTTCTATTAGTTCAACTGTTAATGATTTTATCGAGTCGTATGTTACTGTATGTCCAGCGTCTACATAGTAAACAGGAATGTTTGAGTCTTCTAAGACTTTACCATATGTGTCTTTACTTGTGTATCCAAGAATAACTAAATCAGGAGATAATGCAATTGCAGTTTCAATATCAAAGTTTGAATTCATCGCAGTGTTTAAAAGCTCAACATTAGCCATGTTATCAGGCCATGTAACTACGCTTGAAGATGGAACTGCAACAAAGTTTATACCTAGCTCGTTCATAGCTAAAACAGGTGAAGTCGAAAGAGAAATTACTCTTTGTGGTGTGCTCTCTAAAACGACTGGTTCAACAAAACCATTATCTTGCATATTTTGTGGATATTCAATTGTAACTGTTGAACTTTGTCCATCTGCAGGATATTT